>NZ_AUTO01000338.1:0-5795 GCF_000498055.1 Pseudoalteromonas sp. TB51 | reverse complement strand
CCGGCGCCCACCACACATAAACCATTACTGGCATCTATATTTTCCAAGTACTTGCTCATACACGCACTGGGTTTACAGGCATTTACCGCCGTGGTAAATAAATCGATTAAAAATGACTTTTTAGAATCCATGGGTTAACGCTCACGAAAAAATTGATGGAATAGCAAGGCAAATTAATACCATCACAACAAACATGCTAAGCAGCATAACGATATCTTTACCGGTTAAAATTGAGTTTGAGATAGTCTCAGCGTTTTGCGCTTTAGCAACCTCGTTTACTTCGCGTGGAATAGCAACGCTTGTCGTAAGCGTAATCACCGCAGTGGCCACAAAGCCAATAAAGTTCCACCAAAACCAAAATACGTCTGGCGCAAATACCGACACCAACAAGTTAATTAACACACCACTAATTAAGCCTATGTTTGCATGCAGCGCAGCACTGCGCTTACTAACTACGGCTATTAAAAATACCGCTAGTATTGGGCCATAAAATAACGAGCCTACTTTGTTAATGGCTTCAATAATAGTAGGTGCTATATCACCGGCATAAAGCGATAAAATTAACGTAATTGCACCCCAAATAAGCCCTAAGTATTTAGCCAGTTTTAAGTACGTTGGTTGGTCTAGCTCTTTATTTGAAATACGGCTGTAGTCTTCAATACTTACCGCCGAAAGCGAGTTAATAGCAGAGCTAAGTGATGACATAGCCGCCGATAAAATAGCCACCACTAATAAACCAATTAAGCCATGTGGTAAGTAATCTAAAATAAAGATTGGCATCATCCAATCTGGGTTATCGGCTGGAATTTTGGCTAAAAACTCAGGGTTGCTCATAGCCAGTGTGCCTACAATTAAGCCCGACACACAATATAAAATAGTAATAGGAAAACGCACTACGCCGTTGGCTAAAATCATGTAGCGTAAGTTTTTAGGATCTTTTGCACTAAGTGCACGTTGCGCTTGTGTTTGGTCACACCCATAGTAAGAGGCGTAAAGCACCACACCACCAAAAATCATAGGTAAAAAGCCAAAACCATCGCCACTAAATCCAAACGAATCAAATTTTATGGCTTCTAATCGGCTCGAATCAACATTAGCAATAAAGGTATCAACCCCACCTAAGTGATAAAGTCCAAAGCCAATACAAGCAATAGTACCTAGTACAATGATGATCATTTGAATTGCATCACCATACACCACGGCTTTCATACCGCCTTGCAGTGAATATAACACCGTGATCACGCCGGTAAGCACAATGGCTTGCCATGCTTCTATACCCATAGTGCCTTGGAGAATAAGCGATACCGCATAAATCATAATACCGGTGGCAAATGCGCGGCTAAACTGAAACACCACACTAATAAGCACACGGGTAGAACGACCAAAACGCATTTCTAAGTAATCATAAATACTTACAATGCCGCTTTTATAAAGCTTAGGTAAAATAGTCGCTAAAATTAAAATCATCGCAAGCGGCACACCTAACTCATACGAGAGCCATTGCATACCACCGCCTTCACGCAAACCAACAAATGCAGGAGCCGAAATAAAGCTAATGGCCGAAAGCTGAGTGGCCATTACCGACAAAGCTAAAGGTTTCCACCCTAAGCTTTTGCCTCCTAAAAAGTAATCACTTTTATTGGTTTGTTCGCGTAGCATAAACCCCATTACCAATAAGGCACCAAGGTAAAGAGCAACTATTGAAAAATCTAATATATTCATAATTATTTCGCGTATTCACATTAAGAAAACACAGCGCCTTCTCAAAAATAAAAAACTAAACAGCTATATGCTTACTTCTAAAACAGTCCCTAAAAACAAGCCTATCGCTAACTTAGCTGAAAAATGCATCACAATGCAAAAAGCCTATTAACCCCAAAACAGGTTAATAGGCGTAAAGCATTTATTTAAAAGTCGTATTTGACTCTAAATGTAACGCGTCGTGGGAGAATTGGACGGCCTACAAAGTAAGGATTGTCTGACGTTTGGCTGTTGCCTAAACGCGGCGAGCCTTCGGTAACACCATCAGAGTCAAACAAATTAAATACCCCTACGCTTAAACGTACGGTTTGCTCTGGGGCGATTTGCCAGTTATAACCCGCATCAAATCTAAACAAGTGGAATGAATCAAGCTCTACAGAGTTTGCATCGTTAGCAAAGTTTTTACCTGTAAAGTTATGATACAAAGCAGCATCCCAATTATCTGCGGTGTAGCTTATAGAAGAGTTAAATAATACTTTTGGTTTACGACGTAACTCGTTACCAATAATAGAAGGGTCTGAGTCAAACTCAGTAAATTCGTGGTCAGTGTAGGTCATGTTGGCATCAACCGCCCACTCGTCGGTAATATCGTAACGACCAGTAAGCTCCACACCCGTTGCTTTGGTTGATTGCATAACAGGCAGCTCTAATACCCCACCGTTGCCATCGTTAACAAAGTCTACGCTGCGTCTGTCTTTTAGGTCGGTTCTAAATAACGCGATGCTACCGCTAAAGTCGTTATCAAAAAACTTAATACCAAGCTCGCCTTGTTCAACAATTTCGGCTTCGTAGCTGGCTGGCTCACCTAAATCATTAAACTGAATTCCTCTAATTTCTGGGAAGAAAAACCCGCGAGATGCATTCGCGTATACGTTTAAGTTATCGGTTAAGCGGTATAAGGCTGCACCCGATACCGCAAATTCAGAGGTGTCTACTTCGCCGTAGGTCATTACACCACTGCCTGTGGTGTTTACCTGTAAATTAGGCGCAAGTGATGGATCATCAGAGATTTGTACAACTTGGCTGCCTTCACGGCTAATTTTGCCGTCAATTTCTTCATAACGTACACCAAAGTCGATAATCCAATCATCGCTTTCCATTTGGTCCGCTACATAAAGCGCACGACGGGTAGCGCTAATTGTTTGGTTGGTGTAAGAAATACCTGGGCCACTAATACCATTTTGTGTGTACTGAACAACATCACCATCGGCATTAGTGTACGTTAAATCAACCAGTTCTGGGTTATTGTTAAATTCCCCCAAGTAGGTCGTAATAACGTTATCGTCATCGGCTTCACTGTGAGAGAAAAACGTACCTACGGTAATATCGTGGCTAAAATCGCCAACAAAAATACTTTTAACAATATTAAATTCGGCAGAAAAATCCTCTGCTGGGCGCTCTCTATCTAAAATACGGTTAGCAAATAATAAATCATCGCTTGCCAGTGCCTGCCCCGATGCAGTGTAAGTAAACGCTGCATCGCTTACATCACCTAAGCCACGGTTAGCTAAAAACTCTTCCTGGCTCTCAGGTACATTAATAATACCGTCGCCATCTAAAAATAGATTAAATTCGTGTTGGTACTTTGCGTATTTACTGCGCATGTTAATAGCAAAATCGTTAGCGAGCTCTTTTTCAAACACCACTGAAATAGAGCCACCTTTAGTTACCACCCCATCGCTAATTGGCGATTCATAACGACCATTGGCAGTATCGTAAGACAGGTTAGACACATTAGCAGTTTGTAATGACTCCACTTCGCGTCCATCGTTACCAGTTAAGCGTTCGCGGCTGTCGCCATCTAGCGGAATAGGCAGGTAAAACTGCGCTTGGTCGTCAATGTATTGGCCATACACAGTAAATGAGCCAGAGCCGTCATCAAATTCTTTACGAATATTACCGCGCAGCTGAGTGCCTTTAGTCTCAAGCCCTGTATCTAACGGGCCTTCATCGTAACGGTAAAAGCCCGACAGCGCATAATAAAGGCCATCTTCGTTAAGCGGCCCGCTTGTGGCAAAATCTAAACGGGTACGGCCCTGATCAGAAAGCTCCATTTGCACAGTACTTTGCGGATCATCGCTGCCAGTTTTAGAAATATAGTTAATAATACCCGCTACAGAGCCTTGGCCAAATAAGTTAGACACACCGCCACGCACAAATTCTACACGCTCAATACCTAAGTCGTTTCGGTAGTACACATCAAACGCCGATGAGTTTAAGCCAAAAACACTCAAACTAGGTGAACCGTCGTACGACAGTGGCGTAAACTGAAACTGACCCGATGAAGGTAAGCCTCTTACTTGTAGGTTTGTTCCAACCTCACCACCGCCCCCTTCTACTTTAATACCAGGGATATAACGTAATACATCTGCTTGGCTACTTGATGAAAGCTTTATTAACTCATCTTCGCTAATAGAGGTTACTGACTGTGGGGTATCTGAAATAACGCGTCCTTTGCTGGTACCAGAGACGATAATACGTTCAACGTTATTTTCTTTTTTTGCTGTATCTGGCGCAGTCTCTTCTGCGGCAAACGCGCCTTGTGTGAGGCATAAAGATACAATAGAGGCGATCGTAGTTTTATTCACGGGTATTCTCCAATTGTGCTAGTTGTCTGTGTGTAATTACTCAGAGTGTGGCTAAGTAAGTGCGAAATAATCAAGTATACATGTTAGTTTTTTGTTACTTCGAACAGGATTTAAGCACAGAAAAAAAACATTTACAACCCATAATGAGTACTTTAATATTATCCAAATCGAAAATAACACACAAAGAGCACCCAATATGACTACTACAATCAACGGTAAACTTGATGCAGCCACAGCGGCATCGCTTACAGAACTTGCTACTAAAACACTTATAGCAAACGATTTAGGTGGCTATACCGTCCCTACGCATGGCCTTTACCCGTTTCAGTGGAACTGGGATTCAGCGATTACAGCCCTAGGGTGGATGAAGTCTGACGAGAGCCGTGCGTGGCAAGAAATTGATGTGTTATTTTCAGGCCAGTGGGATGATGGCATGGTGCCACATATCTTATTTCATAAGGATTCAACTACCTACTTCCCTGGTCCAAATGTGTGGGGCTCTGATAAAAAAATTAAAAGTACGTCTATTTCGCAGCCACCCGTTGTGGCAACAGTAATGAAAGAAATGCTTGCCAGCGCACAAGATAAAGCCCTTGCAAAGCAAAAAGTTAAAGCATTATTTTCTCAAGTTGTTGATTACCATTTATGGTGGTACAACGACCGCGATCCTGAAAACACAGGCTTAGTGGTCACTTATCACCCGTGGGAATCGGGTATGGATAACAGCCCATCGTGGGATGATGCCCTTGAAGCTGTACCTGGTGTTGATTGGGAATACACCCGCCGCGACACCAGCCATGTTGATTCGTCGCAGCGCCCGCATAAAAGCGAGTACGACCGTTTCTTATACCTAGTAGACTTTTTTAAACGTAACAATTTTGATAGCAAAGTAATTTACGAAACCTGCCCGTACAAAATGAACGACCTAGGTATTATTGCTATTTTGCACCGTGCGACAAAAGATTTACTCAAAATGGGTGAACAACTCGATTTAAACGATGCACGTACCGATTATTTAGCACAGCGTCTAGAACTTACTCAAACAGCAATTAACACGTTATGGTGTGAGCAAAGCGAATACTTTTACTGTAAAAACGTGTTAACCAACAGCCTAGCTAAAGTTAAAACATCGGCGGCACTACTAACCGTTTATGCTGGTTTAACAACTGACGAGCAAACGCGTATTATTAATACCGCGACAGAAGATTTTATTGAGTCGAGTCAATTTAGTGTGGCATCTACCCACCCTAAAGAAGAAAAATACGAGCCACAGCGTTACTGGCGCGGCCCTATTTGGTTACACATTAACTGGATGATAGCCATCGGCCTTAAAGAAGCAGGGTTTGTGACCACGGCAGATAAAATTCAGGACGACACGCGCGATTTAGTGCTTAAATCGGGTTACTACGAATATTTTAACCCAGAAACAGGCGCCGGCTGTGGTGG
>NZ_AUTO01000337.1:0-26866 GCF_000498055.1 Pseudoalteromonas sp. TB51 | reverse complement strand
GCATTGGCTACTTGATTAATAACTAAGGCAGCATTATGAAACACACTATATGTTTTGGTGAAGTATTGGTTGATTTACTCTCTGATAAATTAAGCCAAAACAACAGCGAGCACGAAGCGTTTACTAAGTTTGCAGGCGGTGCGCCTGCAAACGTAAGCGTAGCTATTGCAAAGCTAGGTGGTAACGCCTACTTTGCTGGCACGCTAAGCACCGACAGCTTTGGTGATTTTTTACATAACGCCTTAAAAGAGCAAGGCGTAAAAGCCGACTTTATGCGCTTTACCGACCAAGCAAAAACCGCCCTTGCGTTTGTATCACTTGATAAGGACGGCGACCGTACGTTTGAGTTTTACCGTGATAACACCGCCGATCTGCACTTTACTAATAGTGACTTTAGCAGTGAGTGGTTTGAGCAATGCGATATTTTTCATATTTGCTCAAACACCTTAACCGACGAGCGCATACGTAAAACCACCGCGTATGGGATTGAATTTGCCAAGCAAAATAACTCAATTGTCAGTTTTGATATTAACTTACGCCTCAACTTATGGCCTAGTAATGCTAACCCGCGTGAACACATTTTACCCCTGTTAAAACACTGCTCTATTATTAAAGCCTCTAAAGAAGAGCTTGAATACTTAGCGGGTGAGCAAACGGGTGAAGAATTTATAGCCGAGACTCTCAATAATGGCTGTGAATTATTTGTGGTTACCGATGCAGGCAACCCCATGCATTGGTATACCAAAAATGCCAAGCAAACGCTTTACCCTAAAAAGGTAACTATGGTTGATGCCACCGCCGCAGGAGATGCGTTTGTAGGTGGATTGCTGTATCAACTAGGCTTACAAAACCTGACACCTAGCTCTTTTAGTAAGCTTTGCGACAACCCCGAAACACTAACAACTATTTTTGAATTTGCTTCGTTATGTGGTGCTCATGCAGCATCTTACAAAGGGGCATTTACGTCTCTTCCTAACGAAAAATCGCTTAACGATTTTAGGAGCGCACTATGAGCCACACACCTGATAACTTTAAAAGCCGCGAATTTTTAACACAACATATTGCCGATACGCTGGCGTTTTACGAGCCAAACATAGACGACGAACACGGCGGTTTTTACCAAAACTTTTCGGATAATGGTGAGGTATTTGATAAGCAAACTCGCCACCTAGTAAGCTCTACTCGGTTTGTATTTAACTATGCACGTGCGTACCAAACCTTTAATGACGAAAAGTACCTAAACCGTGTTAAATCGGGTATTGAGTTTATTCGTAAGCACCATTTTGTTGAGCAAACAGGCGGTTACAATTGGTTATTGAGTGTTGAGCAAGGTAACGCCACTGTACTTGATGATACCAACCACTGCTATGGCTTTGCGTTCGTGATTTTAGCCTATAGTTGGGCATACCGTGTAGGTGTTACAGAGGCACGCGAATACCTAAACGATACATTTCAAACAATGGAAACGCATTTTTGGGATGCAAAAGCGGGTTTATATAAAGATCAGCACAACAGTGACTTTACTAAGTGCGATCCGTATCGCGGGCAAAATGCCAATATGCATACGTGCGAAGCACTTATTGCCGCTTATGAAGCAACTCAAGATGAGCTATTTTTAAATCGTGCGCTCACACTGGCTGATAACATGGTTAATCGCCAAGCTAATTTAATGGGTGGGCTTATTTGGGAGCACTACGATATAAATTGGCAGGTTGATTTAGAGTACAACAAAGACGACCCTAAAAATTTGTTTCGCCCGTGGGGTTTTCAGCCAGGTCACCAAACTGAGTGGTCAAAACTACTAATGTTTTTAAATAAGCATAAGCCACAAACTTGGCTTGTAGAGCGCGCTCAAGCGTTATTTGATAATTCAATAGACGTTGCGTGGGATAAACAACACGGCGGTATTTGTTACGGATTTGCGCCAGATAAAAGCATATGTGATGACGACAAGTACTTTTGGGTGCAAGCCGAAACACTGTGCTGTGCAGCCTACCTTTATGAAACCACAGGGGATGAAAAATACCAGCAGTGGTATGACAAAATTTGGCAGTACTCGTGGCAGCACTTAGTTGATCATCAATACGGTGCGTGGTTTAGAATTTTAACCGTAGATAACAAAAAAATAGATACCATGAAAAGCCCAATTGGTAAAACGGATTACCATACTATGGGTGCCTGCTTTGATGTGTTGGCGTTATTAAAATAACCCAATAAGGTAAAACATTTAATTGTGTTGTGTAGACCTTTAAACCGCCTTTTTGGCGGTTTTTTTTGCCTAAATGATTACGCCTTTAATACCCTAAAAATAATCACCACAAAATATAATTTTGTGCGCGCCCTACTTTTTAAACCTCATATTTTGAATAAACACCTAATAATAAAAAATTTTGCACGCCAGCGGCGTATAGTAATATAAAAGATAATAAAAAAGAGAAACAGGCAATGCCAAACGGGAACGACCCCCACACTATTAATAGCAACGAACTTGTTGCCTGGCCGCGCATTGCAGCCATAGCCGCTATGCTCAGCTTTTCGCTGCCCACTTTTATCACCGGCCTAGAAATACATCAAAGTTCAAGTGTGAGTAATACACTGTGGGCGTTAGTTATTGGCTCACTTATATTAACCCTTATTGGTGGGGCTATGGGCACCATAGGTGTAAAAAGCCGCTTAAGCTCTTATTTATTGGTAAAAATAGCGTTTGGTAATGCTGGCGCGGGCATTGTTAATATTGCCTTTGCTTTATCATTAATTGGCTGGTTTGGCGTAAATATTGATTTGTTTTCTAATGCCGTGGTGCGCTTACTCAGTGCAGAATTTAATATTATTATGCCCGAATGGCCCATCGATATAGTCGCAGGTTGCGCTATGCTCATAACCACACTGTATGGGTTTAAAGCCATTAATGTGCTAGCCTCTATCATGATCCCTATTTTGGCTGCGGTCACCGCTATGATGCTTTTTGGCGCGCTCGATAGTATGCCACTGGTTGATTTTATTAATTTAGAAAAATCAGCATCGCTTTCTCTTGAAGATGGTGTAGCAGCCATTGTTGGCGGCGTTATTATTGGCGCAATAATATTGCCCGACATAACCCGTTTTTCTAAGCAAAAACGTGGCGGCGTGTACACCTCATTTATTGCGTATATGGTTATTGAGCTTTTGGTTATTTTTGTGGCTGTGTTTGCCGCAGCCGCCATGCAAGAAACCGAAATATTAAGCTTAATGCTTGCGCTTAATTTGGGGTTTTCAGCGTTTTTTATTGTGATAGCAGGCAGCTGGATTTTAAATTCGTTAAACCTGTACAGTACCGCACTTAGCGTAGAGGCTACCTTCCCGTATTGGCATAAAAAGTGGGTTATTGTGTTATTAGGTTTGGTGGGAATTGGCGCAGCCTTTATAAATATTTTAGATATGTTTATAAGCTTTTTAGCGTTTTTGTCTGATATTTTTGTACCGGTAGCGGGCGTAATTATTGTTGATGCACTGTTTATTAAACCCCATGCTTATAACGCAGCGGCTTTGGCAAATAACGCTAACTTTTCACTTCCCGCATTTAGCGCATGGTTTGTAGGCGCGGCATATGCGGTGTGTAATGGCACTTTATTTAACGTATCAATGAGCGGTATTACCGTGATTGACGCCATTATATTAACGGCCGTTATTTATACCCTGTTTGCAAAAGCCATTGCCCCCAAACCGGTTATTCAGCAATAACTTTAAACAATAAAAAGGCGCATAAAGCGCCTTTTTATTAATCTAAATTAGGGAGCTACTCTTCGTCGTCTACTTTCATCTCGTCTCGCCATTTAAGTTTTTCCAGCGGGTAGCCTAAAAAGAACTTAGCGCGCTCAAGCACTATGCGTGTAGTCAGCTTTTTTATTGCATACTGTGAGCTGCCGGTTAGCCTGTCGCACATTGCATTAAGCGCTTGAATATCGGCAAAGCAACAAAAAGAAATATAATCAATATCGCCACTTAGTTGCATGCAATCCATTATTTCGGGGATGTTGTGTATGTCAGCTAAAAACTTACGCCGTGCTGCTAGGTTATTGTCCTCTAGGGTAAATTCCATATAGGCAAACACGTGCTCACAAATTTGCTCTAAATTTATATCAGCATGAAAGGTTCTAAAATATCCCGCCTCTTTTAATGCTTTTACTCGCTGAAAACATGCACTGGGCGACAAGTTAACTTGCTCGGCCAATTCAACGTTTGTTAAATCGGCAGTTAGGTGCAGAATTGCCAGTATTTTCTGATTATACCTGTCTATTTTTATCGTTTTTTTCATAACCGGTTTCACATTTAATAATAATTAATTTTGTAAATTTAAGGTCAACATATACATAAAATTACGCGCTTAAGCGTTATTTTCAGCAATTTGTGTGTGCTGTATTAAGGGTTTACAAAATATTATTTTGTCTGAAAAAGCGACAATGTTTATCACTAAGTAACATCACCATGATAGTCACATTAGGACATAGAACATGAGCAGATACAACAAAATACGCTTTCGTAAAACACTATTAGCATCGGCAGTCACCCTGTCGTGCATAAACTATGTGCATGCGCAAGAACAACAACAAACAGTAACTGACACTATAGAAAAAATTTCGGTGATATCGCGCGGGCGTGTTGAGTCGATACAAAACGTGCCTGACTCTGTTACCGCATTTAGCGCCGAGACAATCGAAAAATCACGTATTACTAACTTTCGTGATGTTGCTAATTTAACTCCCAACTTATCGCAGCTCGATAATTTTAGGCCCGGCCTTGCCCGTATTACTATTCGTGGCTTAATTACACCGCAGGTGGGCGATCCGCCATTAGCGTTTGTAGTTGATGGTGTTACCGCCCCCGATTTAGAGTTTATAAACCAAGATCTAGTTGATATTGAACGTATTGAAGTTATGCGTGGCGCACAAGGGGCACTGTATGGCCGCGGCGCCATTGGTGGTGCGGTTATTGTGACAACTAAAAAACCTATTGAAGACTTTGAAGGTAAAATTAAAGGCTCTGTAGGGAATGGCAACACATATAATTTGAATGCGGTTGTATCGGGTTCGCTTAACGATGAAAACACCGCTTATTTTAGAGCCGGTGGTTACATTAAAGATACCGACGGACTGATTAAAAATGCCTACACAGGCGATTACGCCGACCCGTTAAAAGAGCAATCGGTTTTTTCACAGTTAGAGTTTGAGCTAAGCGAAGACACCTCAATAAATCTTAAAGGTAAATACACCTCAAGCGAAGCTGGGTTTGCTTACTACCAAGGGGTGAGCGATGACACCATTGAAGACTTTTCAATTAATACCTCACAAAATATTATTAACCAAGATGAGCGTGATGTGTATGAGCTAAGCGCCAAGCTAACCCAACATTACGATTTAGGTAAATTTGAGTTTGTAACTGCGTACAGCAATTCAGAAAACGAGCACTTTTACGATGGCGACTACTCTGCCGATGCCACCTTTATTGACGAAGATGGCTTTTTTAGAGCCCCATTTGGCACAGAAGGGTTATACGATATTGAATCGTTAACGGTAGAGTCGCGGTTTATATCCCAGTCGGATCAGACTTTTAGATGGTCTGTGTCGGCATTTTATCAACAGCGCGACCGCGACACTGCGGTATTATTTTACGATGATTTTACCGATGCCGAAATTTTAACGCGTGCAGATTTTGCCAACGACGAGCCCTACCTTTCAATTATCGACAACAACAGCAGCGATGCATGGGCACTTGCTGGGCAGTTTAACTACGATATAAACGAGCAGTTAGAGCTCACCGGTGCGATGCGTTACGATCACGATACTCGCGAGTCGTTCGACCCAACCAATAAAGACGCCACTTACGCTAAAAAATCGTTTAGCCAATTACAGCCTAAAGTTACCTTAGCGTACCAAATGAATGACGACCTACTGCTTTACACCGGCTACTCGCGTGGTTTTAGAAGTGGGGGCTTTAACNGAGCCGGCCGACGGTATTAGCCGCACCTTTGATAAAGAAATTTCTGACAGCTACGAAATGGGCTTTAAAACCGCTTTGTTTAATAACAAAGTTACCCTTAATGGCGCCGCGTTTATTATTGAGCAAGACGATGCGCAATTTACCCAATTTAATATAGATACCTTCACCCTTGAAAACCTCTCTATTGACGAAGTACAAACCAAAGGCTTAGAGCTAGAAGCCGCCTTTGCTGCCACCAGCAATTTAAGTATTAACCTCAGTGCAGGTATTGTTGATTCAGAAATTAAACGCTTTGCACTGCGCCCAGAACTGGCTGGCAGGCCACAATTTTGGGTGCCTGAGTATAACTACGGGCTGTCGGCAAATCATAACTTAGCACTAAACGGTGAGTGGTCATTGTTCTCGCGCGCTGAGCTATTAATTGAAGGCCCTAAAACATTCAGTATTGATATTCCTGATATTGAGTCGTCGCGTTATACCTACCTAAATGCCGGTGTAGGGCTTAAATCAGAGCATTGGAGCGTTCAAGTTTACGTAGACAACCTTACGGATGAGCGCGCTATTGAAGATATTTCTCTACTGGCCGATGGGGTTACAGACCTAGTGCGCCAACCTAATAAGCCTCGTAGTTACGGTATAGAGCTCAGTTACCAATTTTAATTTTTTCACCTTTACAGCAGGTATTTTTTTAATGCCTGCTGTTTTATACCAATCCGCTTAATTAAGTGATCTATTTTGGGGATGGGTATGAGTTAACCAATAGCGATACACACATGCAAATTCTTAATCGTGACCAACTTATTGATATTTTATACGGCTGCGCCATTTTAGGCACTGGCGGCGGCGGTGAGTTAAGTGAAGGCATTGCCTATATTGACGAAGCACTCGCACAGGGTAAAACCTTTAAACTAATTAGTGCCGATGAAGTCCCCGCGGGTGAGCTTGTTTGTACGCCTTACATGTTAGGGGCAATATCTGCTTTAAGTGAACAAGAAGAACGCGCGTATGCAAACCTGCCCCGCAGCACTAAGCACGCTATTTTAGCTGCTTACCAGCGCACCCTTGAATACACAGGTAACGATGCTATTTATGGCACTATTTGTTGTGAGCTTGGCGGCTCAAACACCGCAGTATCGTTTTACTTAGCTGCAATGTTTGACGGCTACATTATTGATGCCGACCCCGCTGGGCGCGCAGTACCGGAGATCACCCATTCAACCTATTATTTAAATAACTTACCCGCAGCGCCCATTATTACCGCGAATGAATTTGGTGAGTGCTTTATTTGCGAAAATGTAATGGACGACTTACGCGCCGAAACAGTCGTGCGAGCACTGGCTAAAATTAGCCGTAACGACATTGCAGCCATTGATCATATTTTACCTATTGAACAAATGAAAAACGCGATTATTCATGGCACCATTAGTAAAGCCTTTAAACTTGGTAAAGCAATGCGTGAAGCCAACGAGCAGCACGCTAGCACCGCACACATAATTGCCAAGCACGGCGGCGGCTTTGTTGCCTTTGAAGGCGAGGTAAGCACATTTGAATTTAACACCGTAGAGGGTTTTACGTTAGGCGAAGTAACACTTAAAGGGCTAGGCGAGTTTGTAAATAACAGCTACAAAATAACGGTTAAAAACGAAAACATGGCCGCGTTTTTAAATGATGAAGTGCACGTAACCATTCCTGATTTAATATGCTGTATTAACAGCCAAACAGGCACACCAATTACTAACCCTAATTACGAGGTAGGCATGAAAGTAGCCGTTGTAATTTTACCAGCGCCAAAGGAATTTACAGGCCCTAAAGGTTTAGAAATATTTGGCCCGCGTTACGCAGGCGTTAACACCCCATATAAAGCAGCGATTGCAAATTAATTATTGCTAAGGGCGTGCTGCAGCTTGCTATACAATGCAGCATGGCCTTTACCAAACTCGGTGGCGTTTCTATCAATGCGACTAAGCCATTCTTTCGCTTGTACCTTTTTACCTATTTGTAAATATACCTGCGCTAAACGTAAGCTATAAATAGCATGGTAAATGCTTGAGGGCTCAGTAAATTTGAATGCGGTTTTATAATAATTTATAGCTTCTAAATACTCTTTATTTTGCTGATAACTGTACGCTAAGTTACCGCTAGCAAGCACTATTTTAGCAGCGTGGTTGGTGTTTTTTATGGCGTTATAGGCCATTAAATTACTTTTTACTGCGTGCTCGTATTGCTGCCACTTTAAGTAAATATGCGCTTTGTTAATGTGCAGCTCTAAATGAAAAATAGGATCGTTATTTTTTGCAAAGCGCTGCTCGGCATCTCTTAGTAATCGCATCGCTGCTTTTTTACTACCAAACACATAGTGTAGGTTAGCCAACTCCACTAATCTTAAAGGGTCACCAAAAGCATTATATATCCCGTCTAACTGGGTAAACGCTTTAGCGGCATACGTTTTAGCTTCTGCTTTTTTGCCAATATAGTTAAGTGCTTTCGCGTAATAAAAATACATTTGTAGCTTAAATACATCGGGCAGCTTATCTTGCTCTAAAAAAGGAGTAATAGCGTTGAGTAAGTTTTCGAACTGTTGGTAGTCGTAGTAGTAATCAAATTGGTAGGTTTTTATTTTGTACCACTGTGCAGGGTTATCTTTGACTTCATTAAGGCGCGTTTCAATATAAGTTAAACAGTGCGTTTTGGGCTGTTGCAAGCAAAACGCTTCATGATCGCTGTAGTTTTCTGATGCTAATGCATTAAAACTTGTAGCGACAATACTTAACAGCAAAAATATACGCACCAATATTACACTCTTTAAAATCACCTTAATTAAGAGTGTAATATTTTTATCTCATCTATCACAATACGCTGAAATACTTATGACAGGGGTGAATTTTAGCGAACACATTCTTAAGCTGTAACACCCATTCTTGACGTACTTTTTTTTGAAAAATCTATAATTGTAGCGAACACCCCAGAAATAAAGGCTTTCAGAGCCAATTGATACACTTTTGATTACTCTTTAATGCTATGTGTAACTTTAGTTTAATTCAATAGTTGGATTCTAGATTTAATGAACGACACTGTCTGAGCAAGCGGTAAAGCTAGATATTTCATCAGGGCTATAACCCTTTCGTAACAATGGAAGCTCATTCAGGTCAATGGTTGCTTTCTTACCTGAGCCGATGATTTGGTATATCGAACCGCTGTTTGTTCGGATCAGTTGTGTGTCAGTACTAATGTTAACGATATTTGAGGTTGTAACGTAATCCCCAGCTTTATACCTTTTGTACATATCCTCTACAACTATGGCATAGAGGACTTTTCCTATTATCTGGTTTTCGCTGACTATTGTAACTATCTGCCAGTCCTTAACAATTGTATTCATAGCAAGACTCCTAATCATTCGAAATTCATACAATGATAGCGAATACAAAATTAAAACTTCGGCAAATCATGGATCTAATACGGACTTTCTGCTCCAAATTCGCTAACAGGCTGATTACTCGTTGAATTTATTTCTAACGGAATCACTTAATGGGTTTTTACTTTTTGCAATTTGGCGGAGTTGGTTTTAAAGGTTTAGGTAATACGCTAAAAAGGCGTTCTTTATCATGTAGGTAAAGCAATGCGTACTCAGCTTCTGCTAAAGCGCGAAGCTGTGTTCGAGTAAGCGAAGGGTTATTCGTTACTAACATTTGTATTGTTTTTTCAGCATTTGATACCTTCGCTTGATGGCGAAGCTTTTTCCTCCATTCAGAAAGATTTGGTGTATTGCAAATAACCTGCTCAACGTAACCTATGCCAACTGAAAGCTCCTGCGCAATTTTTTTTCGGTGAATACCCATCAATGCTTTTCTCTGAACTGCCCGTTTAATAGCGTTTGGATAATGCATTTCATTAGTTGTATGTTCCAGTCCATTTAACTCTGCGATTCTTCTAATTGCGCACCTACTTTTTCCTGTTTGTGCCTCTATAAGATTCATGCTCTTTCCCTCTTGTAGCATACAAATTATTTCGTTTTCAAAGTTACGAGGTTCTTTAAGTGGGATATGTGGGGATTCAGTTTTTTTAGGTATAGATTGAATAAATAAATCAGCATCACCGTCAAAAAGCCAAAAGCTAAAGAGTAGATGCTTCAGAGGGTGGGCGGGAAATGAAGTTTTTTCTCTTAACAAAGGACCTAAAAAGCTTTTTTTCCTTAATACGCTTAACACTTGGTGATCAGTGACATTTAAGTGTTCTTGAAGTATTGATGAAAACTTATCTTCCAACATGCTCATGCGAATATACCCATGTTTGGTGATATATCCTTTTTTACTCAATTGTTCTCGATAGATATTGCGAGGGTCAGTTAGTTCAGATGCTCTACTTATGATTAAAACTTCTAGAGCAAAGTGGGAAAACTGAATTGCCAATTGATTAGCTTTTTGTGATTGGCCGTCGGATAAGTCTAAAGTTAATTTTCGGTCAATTCCATTATCTCCGCCAATGATATGTTTTAATAAAACTTGATGGGCTGAACACGCGATTACTCCCGGAATTTGATGCTCGATTTTTAGGATTGGAAATCCAAACTGCTTGATAGATTCAGCAACGCATACTGGACACCATTTATGACCGAAAGTGAGTGATAGCTTAGCGCTGGGTATGCCTGTAATGTTGGTGACAGTGTGTTGAGAAACTAGCATTTCCCTCATTAACTTTTCACGTATCGATGGGTTGAAAAACGCGAACAATGAATACAAAGTATGGTCGATTAAAAGGCTATTTTTCTCAACTTCTAACGCTTCAGCGAGGTTACTTAATTGAGTTGGTAAATATGGGTGTATGCGAACTCTGTTTTTATCAAATACGTTCTTAAACAAGTAAGACTCAGTGGAAAAGCCAAGGTACTTATTCCACCGAACCAAAAAGCTAAATATCGTTTCATTTGGCTGGATTGCCAGTAATATTGGTAGTTTCATGCAAATCACCAAAAATTGACGAGTCTTCTAGTTCAATCCAATACAAAATAATCAACATATAAACTGGATTACGGATCTGAATTCCATCCCTTTTGTAAGTAGTGAAGAGGATATTTGATTTTCTGCGTTTCTCATCACGGTAGAACTGAAAACAGTGTCTCAAAATATTATTAGGCACAATGGCTTCAAGCTCATTCAATAGGTTATTAAAATGGTTCCTACACTTCTTTTGTTCATTAGGAACAGGATTTAATCGACTCCAAATTTTTTGTCTAAGCTGCGTTGCGACACTAGGATTTTGCTCAAGCATATTGAATATTCGCTCAACAAAACGACTCCAATTGAAAAACTCCTCTCCGAATTGTTGAGAGTGTATGCGATCTGCTGCCAGTCGATTTGGCATAATTAAACTATCCAAGTCTTTAAGGTTTGCCACGTGAGAAAGTGGCATATTATGTTTAGTGCAGTGTGTGACGAATGGGAGATTATGCTTATTGTGCCAATATGCAGTACCGTATGAAGCTCTGTTTTCTTCAGCGCAGCAAGGGCAAAACTTCCATTCACTACAAACTGCCAATTGTGACTCACGTGCTTGCTGATACTCAGCACAGTTCAGCTCGCTATCGGCATATTCAGTACTGTCAAAGTTCAAATGCCACAATAAGAATGAACTTCCACTTTTTTGTAATTGCTCGAACTCTTTAAATTTGGCTAACTTAGTAATGTTATGGCAATCACCTTTTGTTGGTTTAATATGAGAATGGTCAATACCAAACTTATCAATAAAAACAGATGAACTATCAAACCCTGACCATCTCAAACTTCTAGCTGCAACACTCCAGACGTGTTCATCAGGAAAAGCATTAACAATATTCATTATTTGCTTTCCTCTACATATGTTTGACCAGCTTTGGGTTTACCTATTTTGTCCTGTAACTGCTGCTTAACTTTGGCGACTTTTATTTGCTGCTCAGCGTCTAGATCGACCTCATCCATCATGACATCAATGGAACTTGCGACTTCCTCAGCAGAGCGGCCTTTGATCTTAGGATCTTTGGCAAATTGTCGAAGGTACTTTATTGCTTGATCGAAATAACCTGTATCTAAAAAATGTTGAGCATCAAGAAGGTCATTTAAACTTCCAGCACGATGGTGCTTGATTGATCTGAAAACGGTACGAAGTAATGGGAATCGTTTTCGCCAGATTTCGTCAATTTTATTGTGAGTAATTTCTTTCTGCTTTGACCCAGCCTGCACAGCATAAATCTGTATTTCACGCCAAAGAGCCAGTAACGCGTAAGGATAGCCTTGTGTTAACTCATATAGGTAAGAACGGTTCTCAGGTGTATCAGGTAATGGGATCGGTGCTAACTGAAAATCAAACAAAGCTTCTAGCAGTTGTTTCCAATATTTATTGGTTTTTGCATATGGCAATAATTGAAATGTAGCGCCTTTACGTCGAATATTTGTTTTCTTTACTTTAAACAAATGCAGCGCATCACTAGTACCTATTTTCACAATTGGTACGTGAGAAATATTCGTCAATGTTGACAAAAAATTGAGCATTAACTGCCGTCTTTTAGCTCCTTGAACTAATAGGTTTTGAAGTTCATCGATAACTAAAAGCCCTAGATGATGTTTTCTGCATAAAAAATGAATCTTTTGCAGCATAACACCTGAATTTACTTTTTTGGTTGAGTAGTGATTAAAGTAAGATTCTTCTGTATCAGTCAACAACAAAGCATTATCAATTGCCTTGAAAAAGCTAAGGCACAACGATTCAATAACTCCATTGTGCGGCATTTCGACTACTAAGTAAGTTATTTGTATGTCTTTAAAATCTTCTCTGGTATGACGAATACACTGAGGAATTAATCGTCTCAATACACTTACAACGGTCGTTGTTTTGCCTAATCCAGTTTTCCCTAATACACCAGTTCCTGTTGATGTCGGGTCATCCTCATCATCCAGTTCAAATACAGGCTCATTTTCTGCGGCATCAAGCGTCCACTCTATAACTTCAGGTCGTACTGGATTTCTAGATTCATAGCCGGAAACAATTCGCGCATAGAGGTGTTGATATAAGTCGATATGATAATTTGTAGGAATTATGACTCTCTTTTCCAGCCCCATTAAAAGCTCTATTTTATTTCCTTGGCTTAATTCCTGTTCTGGTATCCTAGGAATGCTTTTTAACCTCCTGTGAGCTTCTTTTGGCTCAAATTGTGCTGGAATACCAGTAATCAACGGGTTGTCAATGTGCTCTTTTAAAACATCTGTACGGTAAGTTGCTGTATGGTACGTAGGTTTCATATTTGTATTCTCCTAATAAATATTGGTTAACTGTCGAAATCATCAAGTGTGTCGCTTTCATCTTCATAATCGTTCTCTGTATGTTGTTGATCTGAATAGAAGTTGTCATAAGTTGCCATATACAGGCGGTTAATCTGTTTTTGTCTTTCGAACATCGACTCAAAGGCCCGATTTTCTCGGATCTCTTGAATATCTTGCATGGGGGCTGGCAATTTCTCTTTAATCGCCTGTCTTACTTTCTCTTGTAAAAGACACATCGCACCAAGTTTGCTTTCTAGAGCTGCTTTTCTGCGTTTCTTAGCGCTTTTATTGTCAATCGCACGCTGGAACTTTACTTCGTCAAAGCTCAGTCCAATGAAGGCAACGTGATCTGAATGTAGCTCAGCCACTTGCAGACCACAGTCAGTAACAAGGTAAATGAAGTCCACACATCCACGGTGTATTCGGGCCTTAAACTTTTTAAGTTTTGAGCGCTTTTGGTAGTCTTGTAAGCCTTCTTTTAGCGTCCATGCGCATGTATATTTCAGTCCTGACCCAACAAGCAATACGTGATCTTGGTAAACAGTCACATCAGCGGTTTCCAGCAGCTCAAGATAAAGTTGCTTTTCTGGGATGGCTTGAAGGTATCCGGGGCGGTATTTTTTACCCCACCTCCAGACCTCAGACGGGATTGGCGGAATACCATCCTGCTTCATTTCTACAGGCGCAGGGAAATCTTCAATTTCTTGGTGATTGTTGTAGTGAATGATGTAAACAACCGCAATTTCATAAAGCTCGGCTAGAGTTAAGCAAGCATTTTTTCTAGCGATTTGCTTTGCTATATCTCGTCTACTTTTGGTTTGGTGAGCTGGGCTTAAACCTTGGAAAAAAGCGCTCCAAGTATGAAACATTTTTTCTACAGTGCCCTTGTCGTCACCTCTACCAGCTCTAGTGAATTTGATAGTAACGGGAACATTATTAGTAACAGGACCTTCACTAATGCGATTGTGAAATTCAGCGCGGTCAACAAATAATGTGAGTGGGACACCTTTGATATCCCATAAACTCCCGTCAAAAGGCAGCCCTAACTCTTTTAAAAACTCACCTTTATCACGGAAGCTATTAAATAATGCTTCTTTAACTGTATCGTAACTAGGATTTTGGGTTGTTATATATACGCCAGTAATGCATCTGGACCATCTATCTTTTACAAAATAGACTGTAGGCTTGCCAAGTTTGGTTTGTCGAGTAGGATCAAATAATGAAACCATTTCTTCGTCAAATGGCGTTTCATCTAATTGACCTTCTTCTCCGGGTCCTGTTACCCAATAACCTGCATTTCCTTTTCTTCCGGCAATATCTGACGCAAACTCTATAGCGTTTTGTTTCTTTTTATCTCGTTGAGGTAACTTGCCACCATGTCTTTTGTATAACCAAAATTTAAACTGGTTTTCTGTAGGAATCTCCCAATCTTCTTTCAGATTATAGGAAAACTTTTTATTTAGTCGCTTTTGTTCTGCTTCAGAAAGGCGCACACGAGAAACGCTATAAAACTCATCCTTCATAAGCTCGATGGCAGTTTCAATACGAAGACCTGCTGTGGTTTGGTATTTTTTTTCGGCCCACTCAAACGCTTTAATATCGTGGTCTTCTAAAACCTTTCCCTCATGGACATCACTAGGGCGTCCTTGCTTTACTCTAATTTTCCGAGGTGGTGGCGTATAATTGGCGTCTTTTCCTTGCGGCATAGAAAGACCAATTTTTCTGCATCCATGACGTAAAAATGAATAAAAAGTGTCATAGATATAGCGTACTCCCTTATTTGCATCTTTTGCTGCCTTAGCAAAAGCCCCAGAGCCATAGCCATTTTTCAGAGAATTATCTACATCTAAAATAAGAGGTAGAATTGCCTTATAACGCTCATCCATTCGTTTTTTAACGGAGTCAGGTAAGTCCTCTTCTGTAATAAAAGTTTTCTCATCAAATGTATGCTCTGCAAGCAGTACTTCACCGCTGTCAATTAAAGCAGTTAGTTCATCATAATGAATGTGAACAGGGAATCTGGCAGTCGTTACTAGATTAATGGCAAATACACTATTAACTTCAGGCTCACAGAGAATAATTAGATGGTCTTCATCTAAAGCGAATTTCTCAAATTGCATAATGCCATCTTCGTTTGACGGGCAAATCGCCATAAACCTTTCTAGTTCTTGACTTGCTGGACCATCTTCAAAATTAGTATTGTCCGGGGCTTCTAACAATTCTCTAGACATTTGGATATACCCCTAACTCTTCACCTGACTTTTCAAGTAACAACGGAAGATCCCAGTTAAAATCGATTTTGTTATCCCACAGGCAATGGTGAAAAAATTTTACAGCTCGCTCATAGTCAAGATTTGTAAGGTCTGCCGCCTTTTCAATAATGTTAGCGACTCGCTCGTGTCTGTCTTCAGAAAGGGCTGAACAGAAGTTGTAGTACCAAGCTTGGCAAAGATTTCTCTGGAGAAATTCAACTTCTCGGTTGCGGTAGATACGTTCCAAATTCATTACGCAATTTCGTTTAAGCTCTTCACTTGTAACTAATTCATACTCGTAGTTATGAATGGCACACCAAGCTTCTTGGATAGCCAACTTTTCTAAAGTTCTATCTTTAAAAGTTTCGCTTTGCTGTTTTACCGCGTAACCAACACGTTCAGGACCACCTCTATAACAGAAGAAATCCAATGTTTGCTGCACAGGAACCTTTTTGTTTTGAGGGTAAACGGGGTGTTTGATCTCTAACTCTTTTGCAATAGCTAATGTTTCATCCAGCGGCAATGCATATTGTTCATAACTTTGCACAATGGATTTGTCCCAAGCGATAAGCATGAACATAAGTAGTTCATTTTGGCTCAGCACATGAACTGCTCTATGCGGATCTTTGAAATGCTTGATTTTGGCTTTAATACCGTAAGATTTGATATCTTCAACTCGCCACATTGGTTCATAAAATTCAGTTCCAATGCTATTTGAATGAGCTTCATACCACTTTTCTTGAAGTTCTAGCGACACTCTATGAAACCCTTTAGCCATTCAAGCCTCCGAATTTCACTGTGATTGATGAGTCTGTTTTTAAAAAATTTGGTTCGTAATTATTTCTCTTATTTTCCATTAATTTTCCTTAATCGGGATATTCAACATCCCGAAGTGAGAAAATAGTATTGATCCGTTTTTTGGTGAAGTCAAGTTTTCAATATTTCAAAGTGTGATATATTGTTCAAAGTGAGTAGGAGGAAAAATGAGTCTGAGTGATCACGTAACTATAAAAAGTGGAAGAACATTTAAAAGTGGTATTAAAGAGCATCCGGCTCCTACACATAAAGTTATCCAGTTAAGAGATGTTGAAGAAGATATCGATTGGGAAAGGTTAGTTAGCGTTAACATTGAAACCACTCATAGTGTGAAGACATTAATGAGCGGCCAGATTTTAATGGTTGCTAAAGGCCCAATGAAACAAGCTGTTCTGATCAGTAATCCACCTCTAGACAATGTAGTAGCTACGCAGCATTTTTTGGTTATCACGGTTAAAAATACCGAAGTATTACTGCCTGAATTTCTGGTGTTCTACCTGAATAGTGAACCCGTCCAGCATTGGTTAAACGGTAATTCGGGAGGCAGCTATCAAAGCACTTTGAGTATATCAAACTTATCAAAGTTACCATTTCCGATTTTGTCTATTGAGCAACAACGTTTGATTCTTGAAGGAGTACAAAGTGTTAGAAAGGAAATCTCATTACACGAATGCTTGATCGCAGAGCGACAAAGGCAGTTAAATGATATTGCTGGAGCATTATTGACAAAATGAATATAGAAAAAGCCGTAATTGAATTTACTAGCAACATAAATCATGCAGGTTTGAATGAACAAATCGTTGACGAGCGTTTGCTTTACCTGTGCTTAATTGCCGTTGTTTTAATCAATAAGGTAGAGGCAAATGCTCACCATGCGCTGCTTACAATTTTACTCACTCAAACGGCAAAAACAGGCGAGTTTGATGATCTTTTACATAATCTAGAGAAGTTTAATTTTACTAAAAGAAGCTACTATCGCCTCTATCTTGAATTGATAGAGAGATTGAAGGAGCTTGATACAGAAAAACGAAAATACTTACTGAATCAATCATCACATTACCTGACACTCAATGTAATTGAGGGGATAAGTAGAACGGATGCAGTAGTGATATACAATCATACAGTGCAACGTCTTCAACAAATGAACGTGAAAGATAAGTTATCTGATCATTTTATATATCAAGATATCCCCTCATGCTTTGGTGAACTCGCTAGTAAATTAGTAAACAATGGCAAAAAACATAAAATTTATGACCCATATGCACTAACAGGTGAAGTTAGTATTTACTATTCAATAAATAGCAATGTTGAGTTAGCTACTACTGAGACTTTGGTGCAGTCCTCACCATACATAATTCACATGTTGTATATTACTGGTGTTGAAAATACAGATAGTAAAAATAGCTTTGGTCTAGCTCAGCAAGCTAATATTGAGCCAGCGATAGCAGACGTAGCATTAACATTACTAGATCCCACATCTTCAAAAGAAGACGAACACCTTCAAAAGCTAGATAATGAGCCAGTGTTTTCTGTAGCAGATGGTAGGATTATTGAGGGTACAGTTCCAGCAAAGTTTAAAGATCATGCATTCATTCAGCATCTACTGTATTCAATAAAAGAAGATGGCACTGCAATTATATTTTTAGGGAAAGGACCTCTTCATAGAGAAATAGAAAAAAGCGCTCGTGCATACTTACTAGAAAACAATTTGGTGGACGCTGTAATCGAGTTGCCAGCAAAGCTAATCAAGCCGAGAACGGTAAGCTTGTATGCCTTAATTTTAACAAAAGGTCGCTCGAATAATATTATTAAATTTATTGACGCTAGCAACTGTTATAATCCGGCAGGAAGAATAAATGAAATTTCTGACTTAGATGAAATAGCCGAATGTTACCATTCTAAGAATAGCGACTTACTCCAATCAGCAACTATTGATGTCGATAGTATTATTGAAAGTGGCTGCTCACTCCTTGTTTCCAGCTATCTGACCTATTCAAACAATAGTCCCTCAAGGGTAAATGTTGAACGAGTCAGAAGCGAGCTTTTTGCAATGCAAAATAAAACAGATTCAATCTTAAAAACGATAGAGAAAGCTTTGAAAAATTATAGAGGTCAAATTGAGTTTTAGATATTTAGGATCCAAGTTGAGACTACTTGAGTCACTCAAAGGGCATATTGGCAACTACAACGGTCAAGGACAGTTTGTAGATGCATTTTGTGGTACTGGCAGTGTAGCAAAATTAGCATCTGAGTTGGGGTGGCCTGTCAAAATTAACGACCAATTGGAGAGTGGAGCTGTAATGGCAGCTTCGCAATTAATTTCAAGAAAAAACGTAGCGTTTGAAAGTCTTGGAGGGTATGAAAAAACAATAGATTTGCTCAATTCGTTAGCTCCAGTTGACGGCTTTTTTTGGAGAGAATACAGCCCTGCATCGTCTTCGTTCATCGATATTGAAAGAAAGTATTTCACTGAATGTAATGCAAAGAAGATAGATGCAATATCACAAAAGCTTTCGGCATGGCAAAATCAAGACCTCCTATCTGATGCAGAACTAATTTTACTAAAATCAGATTTAATCAGAGCAGTGAATAAGATTGCCAATATTGCTGGTACATATGGATGTTTTCTTTCCAAATGGACAAAACAATCTCAAGCAGATCTGACTTTGAAAACTCAAAGCCTGAGAAGTGACGAAACTAGTTTTGAGTGTTCAACAAAAAATGTTTTCGATCTTCAAGTTGACAGTAATGATTTAGTATATTTAGACCCACCATATACAAAAAGACAATACGCTTCCTACTACCATATTTTAGAAACATTAGTTCATTTTGACGAACCTAATGTTGAAGGGGTCAGTGGACTGAGACCTTGGAAAGATAAATCTTCAGAGTTCTGTTATAAGAAGAAAGCTTTAGGTGCTCTAACTCGCCTAATAAAACAATTAGATTCAAAGAAAATACTCTTATCCTATAGTTCTGAAGGGCATGTAGAAATTAATGAGTTAATTCAAAACTTAATAGATGTAGGTACAGTAGAAGTTTTTCCATTACAAAAAATAGGTCGTTATAGACCCAATAAAAAGGCAAGTGATAACAACAATATTGTTGATGAGTTTTTAATTGTAATTGAAAAAATGGAAACTAAGGAATCACTAGGGAGTTGTAAAAATTGAAAGTAAAAACTCTCGAATATAAGAAATTAGAAAAAATTGAAGTTTTATTGGCTGAATTATGTGGTTCAAACCACGAGTATAGGCTTCAGCTTTTAGAAGCCGTATCTAGTTTAATTGGTGGCTTTAACTTAGAAGAGTACTTAATAAAGTTTAATGTGGAAGTTTTGATTTGTTGCAAACAGCTAGTTGATGAAGCCAAGCAAGTCTTAAATTTAATTAAACTAACTGACATTCCAGTAAATCTGGCACTAAGTTGTTTATCCCATGAACCCTTGGATGAAGTAGATAAGAGAAGTGCAGGCTCTTATTATACAGACTCGAGGTTAGCAACTTATCTAGCAAAAATAAGTCATTTAGATATCTCAAAAGATAGCAAAATTATCGATCCTGCTTCGGGTAATGGGATGTTATTAGCCGCGCTTGTTTCAAAAATATTCGAAGACAATCCAGATACAGGTGTTTATCTATTAGAAAATAACATTGTCGCTTGTGATATTTCAGCAATTGCTCAACGAGCTTGCAGAGTAGTTCTCAGTTCATTTTTAACCAATGTCCCAAGTATTGAGAAAATGGTATCAAATTGGCTATGTGTTGATAGTCTTCTAGTTAGTGAAAAAGACTGGAAACGGCTAAGTCCAGAGGGATTCGACTTGGTATTAGCAAACCCGCCTTGGGAAAAATTAAAGCTAACAAAGTATGAGTACCTGAAAGAAAAAGGTCAAAACAATCACTACGGTAGTGAGGTCACTGGATTTTGTGATGTCGGCTTAAGCAATGCAAAAAAAGAGTTAGCGGAATATTCAAAAAAGATTGCCACAAAATATCCTGATACCAAAGGCGGTGAAATCGATTTATATATGCCTTTCCTCGAACTTTTTCACAAGCTAGCAAAGCTAAATGGAAGAGTTTCTTGCCTCGTTCCTGCTGGTCTTATTCGCTCGCAAGGGACAGAACTTCTTAGAAGAAGATATTTCGAATTCAGTGAAAGTGTAAAGATCACGATATTTGATAATAAACCCAAGTTTTTCTCTATTGATACCCGATTTAAATTTTTAGCCGTAACCGTAAAGCCGAAATGTAAACCCAACCCCGATAATTTAATTAGCGTGTCGTACGGAAGTGCGGATGGGCGAATGATAAATTACACGTCTAATGTTCTCATTAAATTAGAAGAGTTAAAGCAATGTAGAGCTGACCTGACTTTACCCGAAGTCTCCACAACAGAAGAATGGGAAATTTTTAAAAAAATTAATACAAATGGGCTTGATTGGTCTTCTCCTGAGTCATCTTGGTATCCAAACATTCAAAGAGAAGTTGACATGACTAATAAGCGAAAAGATTTTATTAAAGAATCAGCTTCAACCCTACTCCCCATTATTGAAGGGAGAATGGTAAGTAATTTAAGGTTTGGAGCTAAATCGTATATCAGTGGAAGTGGAAGAAGTGCTATTTGGCGAACTAATAAGCATGGTTCGGCAAATATTTCTCCTCAGTTTTATATTGCTCCAAAAAGCTTGGCTAAATCAACACTAGAGAGAACGCAGGTTGAAAGAGCTGGATTTTGTGATATAGCTGGTCAAACAAATGAAAGAGGAATGATGTCTGCAATCGTTCCATCTAGTGTGGTAGCTGGGAATAAAGTTCCTACAGTATTGTTCGATAATTCAAAAAATCCTGACTTGATTTATGCTTGGGTAGGAATGACAAACAGTTTTGTCTTTGATTGGGCTATAAGAAGAATAATCAGTACAACTGTTAATTTATTCCTACTAAAAAGCATAAAATTGCCAGCTATTGAAGAGTCATCCAATGACTTTATAACTTTAGTAAAATCAGTAAAATCTATAATTAATTCAGACTTAAATGAAAAATGCTCAATGTGGGAAGTGGCGGAGTTAAGAGCAACTATAGATATTATTGTATTTATTAAATATGGCTTAGCATTTACAGACCTAGATACAATTCTTGACGATTTCCCGCTATTAGATAGAGGGCAACCCTGTATTGCTGGAGAAACAACCTCTACGATTACCAAAGATTTTTTAACTCTAAGAGTTTCACAATACTTAAATCAACCATATGAAAAGTATGAAAAAAGAGTTATTTTAGCTAAAGAAAATGGAGCTATACCTTATATTAATGGTGAGTTAGCAAAGATGACTAGTTGAAGGAGAGATAAATGTCAGTGTCTGGAGTAAAACGCTTAGTATTCAAGAAAATTGTTAAAGGTGATAGAAGGAAGTTTGAAGCTGCTTCCAATGACACACCTTCTGGAGGTGGTGCAAGGGATTTAAGATTCAGCCCATACCATGAGTTTCTCAAAGTATTCCAAAGAATGTTACCTAACGAAGATTCAGGAAATTTCTCTGGTAATATTTCATGGGTAGCAGACCCTGTAACTAATAAAGTAGTTTCAAAGAATAACTCTTTTTATCCCCCGACATCAGCTAGACCAAATGAAGGTCGGTTGATTCAAGTGCATAAAAATCTGCCTGTAACTCTTTTACCCCCTGAAGAAGAAGGTGATGCGATTTTAGTAATTTTACAAAATGATGATAGCCAAACATGGGCCTTTTATACTACTGAGCGCTCATTACTTAATGATGATTGGAATGAACAAGTTAAGTCTTTCATTCTTGAAGCCATAAATGCGAAACGACCTGTAAACTCTACTGCAATGGGATATGTCGATTACGAACATCATGAGAGCTTTTACAATGGAAAATAATAGTGCATTAGAGATTTTTAATTTATTAAAAATTAAAAAAAATGTTGTTTTATCAGGGGCACCGGGAACAGGAAAGTCTAGACTACTCAATGAAGTAGCTTCCTTGTTTATGGAAGAGAATGGTACTGAGCTTACGACTACTCCAAAACATAATCCAAGTTCACCCATACCAATTCCTAAAGCCGTACCTACATCAACAGTGAATAGGGAAGTTTTTAGAACTGTGTTCCATCAAAACACCAAATATAGAGAGTTTGTGTCTGGCATTGTGCCAAATATTGGTGATGGTTCTGGGTTTCATGTAATGGCGGGAACATTATATAAGGCTAGTGAGTTTGCAAAGGGACATGACTCTTCCCTATTAATTATTGATGAAATAAATCGTGGACCTGCTGTACAAATTTTTGGCGGAAGTATAGTTGCTATTGAAATGGATAAAAGGTTGGATGATCAAGGACAACCGACTAGAAAAACTCAGTTTTTTGAAATGCAATGTCCTAAGTCAGGTGAAATAGTCGAATACGCCTTACCATCAAATCTCTATATATTAGCGGCTATGAACCAAGCAGACACGTCTGTTGAACCGATGGATGTAGCTTTTTTGCGACGTTGGTATCCTTATAAATTAAAAGCAGATCATAAAGTCCTCTTGGAATTATTTGATCTTGACGATTTGAGCATTGTACCAGATGTTCCAATTACAAAAGCTGATGTATTAAAAATGGCAATTGCCGCATGGAGCGAAATTAATCATAGAATTGCATTGGGGCGAGGAGAAGAGTTTCAGCTTGGGCATGGTATATTTTTAACACAAGATTACACCTCGCTAGAAAGCCTTGATGATAGTCTTAACTTCGTTTGTGAATTATGGGCACTAATTTTAGCTCATGTAGAAGAAGTTTTTTTTGGAGATATTCGTGGTATTGCTGCTGTATTAAATGCCTCAGAAAGCGATAAAACAGCTCCTATACTGCTTGTTGAATCTTATTTTGCAGATGAGCCAAGAGTTACAATTAAGTTTCCTAATTCGATTAATAAAAGTAACATTTATAACCTTTATCGTTCTATTTTGGCTAAGTAATGATGCAAGTAAATAGGTTTTCAATTTCTGAATATGGTGAATCAAAAAAGCTTGTTGAAGAAATTCAAAGCAAATCATCTTACTCAAAAGCTGAGATAAATAATCTTATACTTAAATGCGGTGATAGCGTATCTAAGGAGTTAGGTTTTAACAAATCTCCTATTTTAATATCATCAGACAAAGTAAGAGCAATAAAATTTTCTGGTCTAATTCAGGCAGCTCCCGGAATAGAGCTAGAGGTTATCCCTAAGTTTGTTGGGGCAGAATTCGATTCTTGGCGTGAGGATTTTTTATTTGTTGCTACATTGAGTAAGCATGGGTATTTGCTTAGCTCCGATAATATATCTTCGAGCTTATCTAAAACGGATAATCTTCATAACATTATCGCATTGTCTTTTTCTAAAATGTATATGGAAAACCGCAGAAAGCAAATTCGTACATATTCGACTATCGTTGAACATGAATTCGCAATTGATGGAGAAATAGACATTGAAGATATCCTTATTCCTTCAATAGATGGCTTTAAGCAAAAAACTTTGCAATTTAGTAAAACCAATCCATTTAATGCTGTCATTTCCCAAGCAGCCAAAATACTGTTGCCACACCTGACCGACCCCAGAGCCGTTCAATTAATAGAACGTGTTATTCATCATATAGGTCCTCAGAAGATAGTACCTCGCATACGTTTTACTAAGTTGCCATCCCGCTCAAAACACTGGCAAAAGCTTTATGACCTTTCTGTTGATATTAGCAAAAACCTTGGATTGTCTATGCGACATGGCGAGTTGAGAATACCGGGTTATGTGATTGATACATGGCGCTGTTGGGAGGACTTAATTGGAGTGATGGCAAATAAAAATAAAGACCTCTTTAAGGTCGAATATCATCCAAAATTTAAACTAGGTGAGAAACTTAGTGAATCAACTTCAGATGTAAATGTCTATCCCGATTATATTTTACAGGCGCATGATAGGTCGTTAGATCCATTTTTGATAGATGCAAAATATAAGACTAATATACTTAAAGGAAAGACCAGAGTTTCCGAAAGTGACATATACGAATCTTTAGCATTTTTGAAGTCTTCTAATACACGACTAATAATACTAATTTTTCCAGAGCAAGGCTCAAATATGGGGTCGGGGGAGCTGAAAGTTTTTGAACAGATCATGATAGAAGATAAAATAATTCTAGGTGCTCAATTATGTATAAATGGAATTAGTAGAAAATCCCACTTTAATCAAATTTCAAAAGTCTTAGGTCAATCATTAGTGAGTCTGGCCTCAGAAAATCTGAGGCAGTAACTAAAATTATTGTAGGCTCGCAATCTACAATAGAACTTTTTGTTCGAACAATTAAAAATTTGTTCGCTCTAATTATGTCCTGTCACTTATGCATATTGCCCACATGCAAACCCACAGCTCCACGCATACTGGAAGTTGTAGCCCCCAAGCCAGCCTGTTACATCGGTTACTTCGCCTATAAAATATAAGCCTTTGGCTTTTTTAGCTTCAAAGGTTTTAGAGCTCAGCTCATCGGTATCAACGCCGCCCAAAGTTACCTCGGCGGTACGATAGCCCTCGGTGCCATTAGGTTTTATTTGCCATGCGTGAATATAGCTTGCTAACTCATCTATTTGAGCATGGGTAAGCTGATTAATATTACAATCTGGAATAGCTTTGCTGTCGTGCAGTATGTCTATAAAGCGTTTGGGTAAAATAGTCGCAAGGCTGTTTTTTAATGATTTTTGGGCTTGTGTTTCTCGCCAATCAGCCAGTTGCTGTTTTAAATCGAGATCAGGGAGCAAGTTTATGCTTACTGCCTGCCCTGCTCGCCAAAATGAGCTTATTTGCAATATGGCAGGCCCCGATAAACCTCGGTGAGTAAACAAAATATTCTCTTTAAATACAGTGCCGTCTTCGCTAGACACTTCGCACGGTATACTAATTCCTGAAAGCCCTTCAAAGCGTTCTTTATCGTGTTGATGCAAAGTAAATGGCACAAGCGCCGCCATGGTAGGTAGTACGTTTAAGCCAAACTGCTCTGCAATTTTATAGCCTATAGGAGTGGCGCCAAGCTTGGGCATTGTTAAACCGCCCGATGCGATAACTAGCGATTCACAAGTAAGTGTTTCTTGCTCAGTGGTAACACGGTAGCCAATGTCGGTTTTAGCCACATTTAACACTTCGCTACGCAATTTAATATTAACACCAGCCCACTCGCATTCGGTAAGTAGTATATCAACTATATCTTGCGCGCTGTTATCGCAAAACAATTGGCCTAAGGTTTTATGATGGTATGCCAAGCCGTGGCGGTCCACCAGCTCAATAAAATCGTGTTGGGTATAGCGGCTTAAGCACGATTTAACAAAGTGAGGGTTACTGCATAAGTAGTTTTCTGGACTGGCATTTTCATTGGTAAAATTACAACGCCCACCACCACTTATTAAAATTTTTCGACCAGGCTTTTTGCCCATATCAAGCACTGTAACGCTACGCCCGCGATAACCGGCTTGTGCTGCACTCATTAATCCGGCTGCACCTGCGCCAATCACAATTACATCTACTTGATTCATTACTTCGCCCTACTCAAAAATTTGCCCGATTATAGCAAAGTTTGTTTAAACACTCTGAATAGAATTTATTATTAAATTTATAGCAACAAATGTAACCAAGGCTAGTTATGGGCTTTTCTAAACAGTGTAAAAATAACAATCCTTTATGCTTATTTTTGTTTTATATGATAAATACTAAACAACGACAAAGGCACCGTACACCTAGGTTATAACTAAAAGAAATAGGTACATAAGCAATTATTATTTTAAAGAAATTAACAGATCATTTACCTTTGTTTCTGTTTCGTAATTTAATATTACGAACTAACTAATAACAACTAGGGATAATTATGACAACAAGTAAATCATTTAAGCGTTGCGCTATCGCGCTCACTATTAGTACGGTATTTGCAGCATCTGCAAGTGTTGCCCAAGATGTGTCTACCTCTATGGCAGAAACCACAGCCAAACTACAAAGCCAATCGGGTTTTGAAACACAGTTTATTATTAAGTACAAAAATAGCGCGAACGATATGCTAAGCATCTCGTCTGCTGACGCAAGCCCTGCAAATATGAAAAAGCGTGCTCAACGCTTTGTAAAAAATTTCGCTTCTAAAAAAGGTAAAGTAAAAGCGAAGTACATCCGAGCAATGGCGCTTAATAACCACCACGTTATGCGCGCAGATAAAAAACTAAGCGCTGCAGAAGCACAAGAATTTATGCAAGAAATGGTTGATTCTGGCAATGTTGAATACATTGAAGTGGATCAAATGTTAAAACCATTTGCAACGCCTAACGACCCTCGTTACGGCGACCAATGGCACTACTATGAGCAAGCGGGCGGACTAAACTTACCAACCGCATGGGATACTGCAACAGGCAGTGGCGTAGTGGTTGCGGTACTTGATACTGGCTACCGCCCACATGTTGATTTAAATGCTAACATTTTACCGGGTTACGATATGATCTCTAACCTATCGGTAGCAAACGATGGCGGCGG
>NZ_AUTO01000336.1:0-7837 GCF_000498055.1 Pseudoalteromonas sp. TB51 | reverse complement strand
TAAAGACGTTAAGCGTACTCAGCGAGATTATACATTAGGCTTTAAATTATCTATTGTTGAGCAAGTAGAAAAAGGCGACTTCACCTATAAACAAGCGCAAAGTCATTACGGTATTCAAGGCCGCAGTACCGTTCTGGTATGGCTGCGAAAACATGGTAAATTAGATTGGTCTAAACCAACTTATATAGCCAACATGCCTAAATCGAAAGAAACCCCAGCACAAAAAATTAAACGTTTAGAGCGCGAGATAGAAGAGTTACGCCTAAAGGATTTAATCAAAGATGAAATGATTAATATTATGGATGAAGAATATGGAGCGGGCTTGCGAAAAAAGTACATATCCGAGCTATCACGCGCGCAAAAGAAAACCATCAAATAAAGCTTACTCCGTTATGCCGTGCATATGGCGTAACGCGACAAGGTTACTATCAAGCTATGCGCAGAATAGATGCTCGGAATAAAGAATTGGAGCCAGTCAAAGAATTAGTGATGTACTGGCGGCAATTCATGCCTCGTATTGGTGGGAAGAAACTTTATCTGATGATAAAGCCAGACCTGCAAGAGCGTGGCATTAAACTAGGTCGTGATTGTTTTTTTGATTATTTGAGAGAGCATGACTTTCTTGTAAAACCAAAGAAAAATTACACTAAAACAACAAACAGTAACCATTGGATGCGCAAGCATCCCAATTTACTAAAGGAATACATGCCTACTGCGGCCGAGGAAGTCTTCGTTAGTGACATTACATACGTAAAGTCAGCGCAAGGCGTGCATTACCTATCGTTAGTCACTGATGCTTACAGTCGAAAAATAATGGGTTATGAGCTGAGTGATGAAATGAAAGCAACCGATGTAGTCAGAGCATTAGAAATGACAATTAAGCAACGCGTATATAAACGTGATGCCATTCATCATTCAGATAGAGGTTTACAATATTGCTCTGAAGTATATCAAAATGCGCTATTAAAAGAGGGCATTAGACCATCGATGACCGATGGGTATGACTGTTATCAAAACGCATTAGCAGAGCGTATTAACGGGATATTAAAGCAAGAGTTTTTACTGTATAAATGTCGCAATATGGCAGAGTTAAAACAGCTCGTTGAAGAATCGATATTTATATACAATGAAATGCGACCGCACTTAAGTTTGGATATGAAAACACCAAATCAAGTGCATAAAAAAGACCTGGCGCTTTCGCACCAAGTCTTTCATTAAAACCGTCAACCTATTTCAGGACGGGACATGCTGTTTTACCCTAAAGGTGTGAATTCCTTTCGGGGTGGCACAGGTTGCTTATTTATCAAATAAAGCGTCAATGGTGCCTTGTGCAAGAGGGTGGTAGCCTGGGCGTGCTTTGATGTATACATCATGTGCCCATTCGCGCTTACCATTTTTAATAAGTGCTTTGTATAACGGCACAATTAATTTACGGCGGCCAATACCTGATAAATGCTTATCAAGCGCTGGGTAAATAGGTTGGTAACCATTACCTACCGCTAACATAAACCATGCAAACGCGCGCTCTGCATTGGTTGATTGCGTTAAGTTAAATTGCTTATCAAGCTCGCTCATTTTATCTAAGCTTAAATCACGTGGTAGGTTATTTAAAAAGTGTAACCACTCGTGCACTGTCCATTGAGCCGTAGGTAATTGTGCTGCGCTTGTTTCACCTTTTAACCATGCTGCGCTTGCTGTATCTACTTTATCAAACGCATCCGATGTTGGGTTAGGTGCATCACTTGGTAAACCAGGCTCAAAAATCCACTCATTCACTTTATCCATGCTTACAACGCCTGGATATTTTTCAATTAAGTTAGCTTTTAAATAAGTAACAAATTGCGCAGTGGTCAGCGATTTAAATGCAAACTCATTAAAGTAGGTCTTAACAAAGTCATCAAACTTATCACGGCCGTATTTTTCTTCTAGGTAGATTAAAAATAGCTGCCCTTTAGTGTATGGCACTGAGCTAAATGCATCATCTGGATCGCGGCCATTAAGTTTTAAATTAAGGCGCGTATCGGGTGCATCAATGGTTTTAAGCTGAGCACGTAAGCCTGCTGCATCTAAAGCTTGCTCCATTACGGCGCGGTCGCGGCCAAATACTTCTTCCATGATGCGGTTTTCAACGTAAGAGGTAAAACCTTCGTTTAACCATAAATCTTCCCACGTCGCGTTGGTAACTAAGTTACCAGACCAAGAGTGTGCAAGCTCATGCGCAATAAGGTTTACTAAGCTTTTATCGCCAGCAACTACGGTAGGGGTAATAAACGAAAGACGCGGGTTTTCCATACCACCAAACGGAAAGCTAGGCGGTAACATTAATAAATCGTAACGGCCCCATGCATACTCACCATACATTTCGTTGGTTTTGTCGATCATGGCTTGGGTGTCGTTAAACTCGGCAACCGAAGCGTCTAAAATTTCAGGCTCGGCAAATATACCAGTTTGTTTTGACATGGCTTTAAATTCTAAATTACCTGCACCAATTGCAATTAAGTACGGCGAAATAGCTTGAGGCATCTCAAAGTGGTAGTCGCCATCTTTGTATAGTGCGTCTTTGTTATCGGCGCTCATTACGGCACGTATATCTTTTGGTGTATGAATACGGGCAGAGTAAGTAACGCGCATGGCAGGGGTATCTTGTACTGGTAACCAGCTACGAGCGTGAATAGCCTGCGATTGGCTGTACATAAACGGGTGCGTTTTGCTGGCAGTTTGCTCTGGTGTTAGCCATTGCAGGCCAGATGCTTCTGGGCGGCTGTTGTAGTAAATACGTACTTTTGGCGCTTGGCTTTTTAAAGTAATTGTTAGTTTTGAGCCTTTAACATCATCGCGATCTGCCAGTGTAAATTTAGCTTTGTGCCAATCGCCCGAGGTGTCTTGGTACATTACTTTATCAATGTCTAAGTCGCGGGTATCAAGTACCAGCTTTTTACTTGTGTCATTGTTCCACTTTAGCGTGTGCTCAACAAAACCTTCTAATTGCTTGTCGGCAAAATCGACATCTAAATCAAGGTTTAAGTGTGTTGTTACCACATCATCTAGGTTGGCGTATGAGTTTTGATCAATCGCGTTTGCCATTGCTTGCGAGCACATACCGGCCATAGCGAGGCTTAAAAAAAGAGGTTTAATTTTCATAAAATACCCTGAACACTAATAATAAGTGCAGGTTTTATATCATGATTGATACAGCGGGTTGAGTGATTTTTACATTCTTTGCGACAATAAGGTAAACTACTGCGATTAGTTACCAGTACACTCAGAGACCTTTGTGGCGCACTCATTAAAACCTTTACATACCTTTGCACTAAACAATCAATGCCAGCATTTTGTTGAAATAACCTCGGTTGAGCAACTTAAAGCACACCGTTTTAGTGCTCCGTTTTGTTTATTAGGGGAAGGTAGCAACACAATATTTTTAGAAAACTACGCAGGCACCGTAATTAAAATGGCCACTAAGGGCATTACTATTACCGAGCGAGAAAATGACGTATTAGTGAGTGCAGCTGCGGGTGAGAACTGGCATAACCTAGTAAGCTATTTACTTGATAAAAATATTGCAGGGCTTGAAAACCTAGCGCTTATTCCGGGCACTGTTGGGGCGTCGCCGGTACAAAACATTGGTGCTTATGGTGTTGAGCTCGCTCAATTTGTAGAGTCGGTTGAATACATTGATATAGCCACAAAAACCAAGGTGACTTTAACTAACGCACAGTGTGAGTTTGCTTATCGTGACTCTATTTTTAAACATGCTTTAAAAAACAAAGCGGTGATCACTCAGGTTAATTTAGCGCTCCCTAAGAAGTGGCAGCCAGTTTTAAGTTATGGCCCACTCAAAGTATTGCAAAATCCCACCCCTAAAATGGTATTTGAGCAGGTTATTGAAATTCGTAACGCTAAGCTGCCAAACCCATACACTTTAGCCAATGCGGGTAGCTTTTTTAAAAATCCGATTATTAGCAATGCGCGTTTAGAAGCGCTGCTTGTGCGGTTTGGTGATTTACCGCATTACCCCTATGGGGAAAACCATCACAAAGTGGCGGCAGGTTGGCTAATTGACCAAGCGGGCTTGAAGGGCTTTACAGTAGCAGGGATTGAGGTGCACCAGCAACAGGCGCTGGTATTAGTTAATCATGGTGATAGTAAAGGGCGCGATTTAATCACTATGATCACGCATATACAAAATACGGTGTTTACACGTTACGGCATAATGCTAGAGCACGAAGTAAGGCTTATAAACACAAATAGTGAATGCCATATTACTACGGAGCACGCGTAATGAAAGCACCAGATGGAAATAAACTAGCAATATTAAACGCACTTAACCAAGGTGGCTTTGTATCGGGCCAAGTCCTTGGCGAGCAACTGGGTATAAGCCGTGCTGCAGTGAGTAAACATATACAAACACTGCAAGACATGGGGCTCGATATATTTAAAGTGACGGGTAAAGGTTACAGTTTAAACAATGCGGTGGGTTTGCTAAACCGAGACGATATAACCAAACATTACCATGCATTAGGTGCCAATATAGCCCAAGTAGAAGTACACCCTATTATAGATTCAACCAACAGCGAGCTAATGCGCCGTATTCAAAATAAAGTCGCGCTTGAGTCTGGCACTGTTGTGGTTGCCGAAATGCAGCAAGCAGGGCGCGGAAGGCGAGGGCGGGTATGGCAATCTCCATTTGGGGCTAATTTATATTACAGTTATTTTTGGCGCTTAGATGATGGCCTGCAAGCTGCTATGGGCGTATCAATTGCAGTAGGGCTTGCGGTATATGATGCTATAAAAGCACTTTACGATATAGACATTGAACTTAAATGGCCAAACGACATATACATAAATAAGCAAAAACTAGCTGGAGTATTAGTTGAGCTAGATGGGCAACCGCAAGGCCCTTGTCAGCTAGTCATTGGTATTGGCATTAATCTACACATGCCGCAAAACACCAGCGAACACATTGACCAAGCATGGACTGATTTAAGCCAACACACCACCGCGCTTGATAAAAACCAGTTAGTTGCTTCGCTTACCTTTTATTTAGAGCAGCGTTTGGCAGATTACCAGCAAGACGGGCTAAACAGTATGTACGCACAGTGGAACGCCCTAAACGCCTTTGCAGGAGAATGCGTAGAGCTAAATACGGGGCACAGAAGCTGGCGGGGTATTTGTGAGGGTATTGATCAGCACGGCGGAATACGTATTCGCCAAGACGGCGAAGTTAAAAGTTACTATGGCGGCGAAATCTCGTTAAGAAAGGCGGAATTATGAAACTGCTAATAGATGTAGGTAATACGTCATTAAAAGCGGCCTTATGGCGCGAGCAACAAGCAACGCCCGTTTCTATGAGCGACGTGCCGTGGCAAGCAATAACTGAGGTTGTGTATGCTTGTGTAGGTAACAGTGAATTATTAAATGACGCGCTCACATTAGCCGCCAAAAAAAGTATTCCGTGTTTTGAGGCGCATGTTAGTAAAAATCTCAGTGGCTTAAGCTGCGCATATGAACAGGTTAGCAATTTAGGTATTGACCGCTGGCTTGCGCTGGTGGCAGGTTTTACACTTTACCCAAACAGAGCGAGTATTATTGTTGATGCTGGCACAGCAACCACTATTGATGTACTGAGTGGCGAAGGCGAGCACTTAGGAGGCTGGATATTGCCCGGCCTTGACTTAATGACTCGCTCATTAACACAAAATACTCAACGCGTGTTTGATGATGCCAATACCCCCTTTTTAAACGAGCTAGGTAAAAACACACCCAATGGATTAAAAAATGGCGCGCTGGTGGCAACATTAGGCGCTATTGAGCAGGCCAAATATCAACTTAAACACATCGCAGGCGAACAAAAACCACAAATTTTGTGCGCAGGTGGTTACGGTTTGCTGTTACAGCAGCAAATAAGTGGCAGTATTTTTGATTCTTTATTGGTTATGAAAGGATTAAATTATTGGCATGAGCTAAGTAAAAACGACGAAAAACAGCAAAATTAAGCACTTTTGCATGAATTGTGAGCATTTAAGCTAAAAAATTACATTTTTTTTAATTTTATAGTTGCATCATAATAAACCTTACTCTAATATCTCGCCCCGTACTAAAGCAGTGCCGACTTAGCTCAGCTGGTAGAGCAACTGACTTGTAATCAGTAGGTCAACCGTTCGACTCGGTTAGTCGGCACCACTTTCCTTTTACCGAAAGTGAATTAGTAAAGAATTATCGTGGAGGGGTTCCCGAGCGGCCAAAGGGATCAGACTGTAAATCTGACGGCTCAGCCTTCGCTGGTTCGAATCCAGCTCCCTCCACCACTTTATTCTTGACGGTTAGAGGTAGTTTAAGAACAGGTTCCTAAAGCGGGCATCGTATAATGGCTATTACCTCAGCCTTCCAAGCTGATGATGCGGGTTCGATTCCCGCTGCCCGCTCCAATTATGGTGTTGCTGATATAGCTCAGTTGGTAGAGCGCACCCTTGGTAAGGGTGAGGTCGGCAGTTCAAATCTGCCTATCAGCACCAGTCATATGAATCTCCTTGAATACTTCCTTTATCTGTCAGAAAAAACTATTTGAAATTTGAAAAAATTAAATTAATCTACCTCTGGTGGATTATTTTCATATGTAATCTAGATACACAAAACTGATAGGTTCCGTCATGGCAAAAGAAAAGTTTGAACGCGTAAAACCGCACGTAAACGTTGGTACAATCGGCCACGTTGACCACGGTAAAACTACACTAACTGCAGCAATCACTAACGTACTTGCAAAAGTATACGGCGGTGTTGCTAAAGATTTCGCATCAATCGATAACGCTCCAGAAGAGCGCGAGCGTGGTATCACAATCTCAACTTCTCACGTTGAGTACGATACACCAACTCGTCACTACGCACACGTAGATTGTCCTGGACACGCCGATTATGTTAAAAACATGATCACTGGTGCTGCTCAAATGGACGGCGCTATCTTAGTAGTAGCTGCGACTGACGGCCCTATGCCACAAACGCGTGAGCACATCCTACTTTCTCGTCAGGTTGGCGTACCTTACATCGTTGTATTCATGAACAAATGTGACATGGTTGACGACGAAGAGCTACTTGAGCTAGTAGAAATGGAAGTTCGTGAACTTCTTTCTGAGTACGACTTCCCAGGTGATGACTTACCACTAATTCAAGGTTCTGCTCTTAAAGCACTTGAAGGCGAAAAGCAGTGGGAAGACAAGATCGTTGAGCTTGCAGAAGCACTAGATTCTTACATCCCAGAGCCAGAGCGTGACATCGATAAGCCATTCATCATGCCTATCGAAGACGTTTTCTCAATCCAAGGCCGTGGTACAGTAGTAACTGGTCGTGTTGAAGCTGGTATCATCAACGTGAACGACGAAGTTGAAATCGTTGGTATCAAAGAGACTACTAAGTCTACTTGTACTGGTGTTGAAATGTTCCGTAAGCTTCTTGACGAAGGTCGTGCTGGTGAGAACATTGGTGCACTTCTACGTGGTACTAAGCGTGAAGACGTTGAACGTGGTCAAGTACTAGCTAAGCCTGGTTCAATCAAACCTCACACTACATTCACTTCAGAAGTATACGTACTTTCTAAAGATGAAGGTGGCCGTCATACTCCTTTCTTCAAAGGTTACCGTCCACAGTTCTACTTCCGTACAACTGACGTAACAGGTGACGTACAGTTACCAGAAGGCGTAGAAATGGTAATGCCTGGTGATAACGTTAAGATGACAGTAACTCTAATCGCGCCAATCGCGATGGACGAAGGTCTTCGTTTCGCTATCCGTGAAGGTGGCCGTACTGTAGGTGCTGGTGTTGTAGCAACTATCGTAGAGTAATA
>NZ_AUTO01000335.1:0-3110 GCF_000498055.1 Pseudoalteromonas sp. TB51 | reverse complement strand
GAGCCACTGTGCCTTGCCCCACTATTACGTCAGGGTCATCAAAAGGCGGTACAAATACGCCATTGCGTTGTTCTGTTAGTTCAAGTGCATGTGCTTTTGCAGCATCAAAATGATGGCCATGTAAAACCACTTCACCGCCCAGCGCACGTACCGCACTTACTTTTATTTCAGGCGTGGTAACTGGCATAACAATAGTGGCTTTATGGCCAAGGTGTGAAGCACTAAGCGCCACACCTTGTGCATGGTTACCCGCAGATGCCGTAATAACAACAGACCCTTTTGGTAACTTGTTTAATTTATTATAAGCACCGCGTAACTTAAACGAATACACGGGCTGTTGATCTTCACGCTTTAACCAAACATGGTTGCCTAATTTATCACTGAGGTCGCGCATTTCGCTGACCTCAGTTACTTTAGCTAGCGGTTCCATATTGGCCTGAATAATAGCGCGAAAATAATCGAGCTCTTGAGAAACCATAATTAGCTAAGCTCCTCCAGTTTGGCTAAATCACGTACTGCGCCTTTATCGGCACTGGTTGCAAGTAATGCATACGCTTTTAATGCCGACGATACATAGCGGTCACGATCAAGCGGCTTATACGCTTGCTTACCACGCGCTAATTGCTTTTGTTTACGTGCTTCTAGCTCTTCATCACTTAATGCAAGGGTGATTTCACGTGTTGCGATATCAATGATAATTTTGTCGCCATTTTCAACATACGCAATAGCACCGCCACTTGCCGCCTCTGGCGATACGTGGCCGATTGATAAACCTGAGGTGCCGCCCGAGAAACGACCATCGGTTATCAAGGCACATTTTTCAGCAAGGCCTTTTGATTTTAAGTAGCTCGTTGGGTAAAGCATTTCTTGCATACCTGGGCCGCCTTTAGGGCCTTCGTAGCGAATAACCACAACATCACCGGCTTTTACTTCGTCGTTTAAAATGCCTTCTACTGAATCATCTTGCGACTCGTACACCACGGCAGTGCCTTCAAAATGCAGCATTTCGTCCACTACGCCTGCACTTTTAACAATACAGCCATCAACCGCTAAATTACCTGAAAGCACAGCTAAGCCACCATCTTGTCTAAAGGCATGCTCAACACTACGGATACAACCATGCTCTCGGTCGTTATCGCCTTCATCCCAACGGCACTCTTGGCTCATTGCTTTTGTAGTACGAATACCGGCAGGGCCTGCACGGTAAAACTTTTGTGCTGCTTCGTTTGTAGGATCAGTCGCATCCCACTTTTTAACAAGCTCACCCATCGTCATACCCGCTACGTGGTTTACCGATAAATCAACTAAACCTGCTTTACCTAGCTCACGTACAATTGCCATCATGCCACCAGCGCGATGCACATCTTCTATGTGGTACTCAGGTGTAGCTGGGGCTACTTTACATAAAAATGGGGTTTTACGAGAAAGCTCATCAATGTGCGACATATCAAAATCTACACCGGCTTCTTGTGCTGCTGCTAATAAATGCAATACGGTATTAGATGAACCCCCCATGGCAATATCAACCACCATAGAGTTCATAAAGGCTGTTTTGTTTGCAATTGCACGCGGTAACACGTCGTGGTTGTCTTTTTGGTAGTACTCGCGACACAAGTCAACAATGCGAGCGCCGGCTTCTACATACAGTTGCTTACGATCTTTATGCGTTGCAAGCGTTGTTCCGTTACCCGGTAGTGCAAGGCCAATAGCCTCCAATAAACAGTTCATTGAGTTGGCAGTAAACATACCCGAACACGAGCCACAGGTAGGACACGCAGAGCGCTCTACTTGCTCTGAATCAGCATCACTTACTGTTTCATCAGCACCTTTTACCATGGCATCAACTAAATCTAGTTTAATATCGATGTTAGCAAGTTTGGTTTTACCCGCTTCCATTGGCCCGCCCGATACAAAAATAACCGGTATATTTAAACGTAGCGCTGCAAGCATCATCCCTGGAGTGATTTTGTCACAGTTAGAAATACAGATCATCGCATCGGCGCAGTGGCCGTTAACCATGTACTCAACAGAGTCTGCAATTAAGTCGCGAGAAGGGAGTGAGTAAAGCATACCACCGTGGCCCATTGCGATACCGTCATCAATTGCGATGGTGTTAAATTCTTTTGGTACGCCGCCCGCTTGCGTGATTGTTTCAGCCATTAGCTCACTAAGCTGATTAAGGTGTACATGCCCTGGTACAAATTGCGTAAACGAGTTAACTACAGCAATAATAGGTTTACCAAAGTCGGTGTCGGTCATGCCTGTTGCGCGCCATAATGCACGTGCGCCTGCGCGTTTACGTCCTTCAGTTGTTGTTGCACTTCTTAATTTAGCCATAGTTACCTCTGTTTTGCCGCTGTGTAAGCGGGCATTCCTCATTCTAAAAATTGTTGAGTTACTGATGGTTATATTCAGTAACGCGTAAATGTGTTTCGTTAGCAGTTACACTGCTTGTTGCTGTAAATTTTCTAAGCTGATTTCTTTAACGTCCACCAACTTATTTAGCTGGCTGGTTAATAGATGAATAGGCTTATCGCTATCGACCGTCATTGCTATCGTATATTGAGCTTCATCTGTATTAAGCTGAAAATGCGTAAGGTCAAAACCACGGTGACGTACAACACGTAAAAAGCGCTCCACCGCAATACTTTGGTTTTTCAATGCAATAGTTAAGCTGTGTTTCATTGTGCTTTCTCCGTAATCATTTCGTCATTTGCAGCCCCTGGTGGTACAAGCGGCCATACGTTTTCTTTATCATCTATACAGGCATGTAAAATATACGGCCCTTCGCTGTTTACCAGTGCAGTAATTGCATCGTCTACTTCGTTGGCTTTAGTAATAGTTTGCCCAGGAATACCAAATACCGCCGCTAACTGAACAAAGTCAGGGTTATCTGAAAGATTGGTTTCAGAGTAACGCCCTTCAAAAAACAGTTCCTGCCATTGACGAACCATACCTAAGCGTTGGTTATCTAATATTAGTATTTTTACTGGTAAATTGTTACGACGTATAGTGGCAAGCTCTTGAATGTTCATCATGATTGAGCCATCGCCCGACACCGTTATTACAAAATCATCTGGGCGTGCTACTTGCGCGCCAATAGCCGCGGG
>NZ_AUTO01000334.1:0-11546 GCF_000498055.1 Pseudoalteromonas sp. TB51 | reverse complement strand
GCGCCACCACTACTTAAGTGATTACTTGGGTGGTTAAACTTCATATGTTGCGCCACCCACATTTGGTGCTGGCCTACATCGCAGCACACCACGCCTGTTTTTGGCATACGCTGGCTTAACTGGTTCAATAAATACGGGGCAAATACTTTTTCGCCTGGGTAGTCGTAACGCCATGCGTGTTTTTCGCTCATGAGCTTATTTGTATCGCACCATGCTTTAGGTGTTACAACACACTCAAGTGCGGGTAATGAGGTTTTTAGATCAGCAATTAAGGACGCTTTAGCAGGTTTGCGTTTACCTACTTCGGCCGCATCAATGTCTAAGTGAATTACTTTTGCTTTAGCTGCAAATTTGGCTAAGTTGCCCGTTACGCGGTCATCAAAGCGCGCGCCTATACATACAAGTACATCACACTCTTGTACTGCTATGTTAGCCGCTTGTGTGCCGTGCATGCCTAGCATTCCTAAGTAGTGCTCGTAATCTGGTAACACACTGCCTAGCGCTTTTAATGTTGATACCGCTGGCATTTGTGTTTTGTTTAAAAACTGCATTAACTCATTTTGCGCATCGGCGGCTTGTACGCCACCACCTACATACGCTACTGGCTGCTTTGCTTCAGTTAATAACTGGTTTGCAATGGCTACTTGGTTTAAATCAAGTTGTGGTAAATATTCATCAGCAGCTAACCAAGGTTTAAAAGGCACTTGCGCCATTTGAATATCTTTTGGAATATCTACAAGCACTGGGCCTGGGCGACCACTTTGAGCTAAGTGCATGGCTTCTTGTAATATTTCAGCTAAGTCTTCTGGTCGCTCTACCATGTAGCTATGTTTAGTACACGACAGTGACATACCTAGTACATCGACTTCTTGAAATGCATCTGAGCCAATAGCGGCTGTCGGTACTTGGCCTGTAATTGCTAATAATGGCACTGAGTCCATCATTGCATCGGCAAGTGCTGTTATTAAGTTAGTAGCGCCTGGGCCTGAGGTAGCAAAACAAACGCCTAATTTGCCTGTGCTGCGAGCATAACCCACTGCGGCAAAACCAGCGCCTTGCTCATGGCGAGTAAGGTAATGCTTTACAGGCGCGCCATACAGCGCATCGTAAATGGGCATAATAGCTCCGCCAGGGTAGCCAAATACTTCATTTACGCCGTGCTTGGCTAATAAATCGATTGTTAGTTCTGCGCCTGTCATTAATTAATCCTCATTCCTCAGTGACAACCCAATTACATACTTACTTAAAACTTATAGCTAATACCAATCCGCAATAATACTTAATTATTTTTAGGGGGCTAAAAGTGTCGCAATCTGCGTTAAAAAATTCTTATTTAGAACAACTAAATAGCGAATTTTTTGCCTAGCTATCAACACGTTTATCTATCCTCAAAATAGATCACTTAATTAAGCGAATTGGTATAAAATTTTTAAAACTTTGTGCTTAAAACTAAAAAGCCCTCCGAACGGTTAGGTGCGGAGGGCTTTTTAATGCTTAAGTTTATAGCACTACGAAGCCCTCGCGGGAATAATCACCACGATAATAATCAGGACTAGGTTAAGTGCATTTGTAAGCATGTAATTAATACCAAAATGTGTTCATTTGTTACGAAGTAATACTCTTCGCTCTGTATATGTATTTGTACCGCGCTGACGCGAGTAAGTCAACACCAAACTTAATTCAACAAAAGAGCAAAAAGCGACTTTAAACGGATTTTAAATTCACAACAAAAGGCTTAAATGAAAAATCTATACCTTAATTTGCATCAAGTAAATTCACTAGCCACATAATAGCCATATAGGGCTTGATTAATTTTTGATACATTGTAGTACAAATAACAGCGCAGCACGGTAAATAACTTAAAACTTTGCTAATTAGGCAGGTTTACTCCGCAAGCCCTATTAGGCACCACTTAATTACATTCACCCTATTTAAATAAAGTGCCCTAGTGCAACTAAATTCATAAGCGCATTTAAAAGTGTTTAATATAACCAAATAGGTTTATTAAAGCGCTTTAATTTAAGCTAGTATTTAGGCAACTCAATTAGATTTAAGGACAAACCATGCAAGCCCTCACTCGAATTAGTCAGTTTTTTATACTGGCACTTTTTATAGCAACTAGTTTTAATAGTGTCGCGGCACCGGCATTATTTAAAGTAGAAAAAAACGGTACTAGCTCTTACTTGTTTGGCACGGTTCACGTAGGCGATGCCAGCATGAAAGGCTTACCAGAAAAAGTAACTAAAGCTATAGATCAAAGCGAGCAAGTTGTTGTTGAAGTAGATATTAGTAAACTCACGCCTTTGCAAATGCAGCAGCGTTCAATGCCCTTTATGATGCTTAAAGATGGCAAAACATTACAAACAGAACTCTCAAAACAAAACTACAATAAGCTTAAAGACTACTTTGCTAAAAAATCGATTGATATAGCTATGTTTAATGGCCTCAAACCTTGGGCTGTAATGGTAACCATGATGCAGATTGAATTTCAAAATGCAGGGTTTTCTGACCAAACAGGCATAGACAAGCAAGTACTTGCTTACGCTAAAAAGCAAAATATCACGATTGGAGAGTTAGAAACGCTAGAGCAGCAACTACAAATGTTTGATGGGATGGCTTTGCTTAGTAATGAAATGATTGAAGAAACGTTTGAACAGCTTGCCGATATTAATACTTATTTTATTAAGTTAGTAAACGCCTGGAAAAATGGTGATATGGATACGCTGACTGAATACTACAACATGAGTTTTGACGATAGTAACTACGGTGAAATAAGCGAGCAGGTTATGCTAGTTAATCGTAATAATAAATGGGTGGAGCAATTAGTGCCTCGCTTAACTAACGAAAAGCTATTTATTGCTGTAGGCGCGCTGCACTTACCGGAGCAGCATGGTTTAATTAAACAGTTAACTGATGCAGGCTTTACCATTACTCGCCTATAACGTGGCGTTAAAGGTTGGGCATATTCAGCCCAGCCTTTAATTAAAATCTTCCATTTTTAAATAATGCTCAATCCCTTTAATTTTGTCTGCCGCATGGTGATTTACATAAATAACGGTGCTGGTATTTGCGGCACAAATTTTCTCTATTAAAATTAGTACTCGCTGTCTATTTGCTTCATCAAGCCCTAAGCAAGGTTCATCTAAAATGAGTAACGTGGGGTGTTTTACCATAGCACGCACTATTAATAGCATGCGCTGATCGCCGTATGAAAGTTGCGTAAATGAGCTATTTTGTTTATCGCCTAACCCAATCAACGCTAACCATTGCTTAGCTGTATTTACCTGTGACTCTGTTGGCTTTTGATATAAGCCAATGCTGTCGTAAAACCCAGAAATAACCGTATTCAATGCCGATATACTTACTCGATAATCCATATGCAGTGCATTTGATATATAGCCAATATGCTGTTTTATATCCCAAATACTTTCACCGCTTCCGCGTTTAAAACCAAATACCTGAATATCATTGCTATTGCTGTAGCATTGAGGGTTATCGCCAGTTATTAAATTTAATAAGCAGGTTTTACCTGAGCCATTTTTACCACTCAATTGCCAGTGTTGATGTTTATTAATTTGCCAATTGAGATTTTTAAATACATCAACCCCAGCGTAGCTAACCTTTGTATTACTAAGCTTAACCAATGTATCGGCGGTATACTCTGCACGGCCTTGGGAGTCATCCGGTTGAGGTATTTCTAAAGCGGTATGGGTTAAATGCAGTAGTTTAAGCAAGTCAGCACGCTGCTCTGCGTTTGGATTATTAAGTACATGCTGCAACTGCCCCTGATTTACATAAGCGTAATGAGTAATAAACGGTGGGATTTCATCAAGCCTATTTAACACAAACACAAAGTTACTTGTTGAGCTAAGTGTTTCTAATAAAGTGTTTAGCACCTCACACGAATGTTTATCTAAGCCATCATATGGCTCATCTAGTACCACTAAATCAGCATGACTACTTAGCGCATTTATAAGTAGGAGTTTACGGGTTTCGCCGGTAGAGAGATCTCTAAAATGCCTCTCTAAAAGGTCGCTGTAATTAAAGGCATCTATTAGTTTTTTACGTAGCTCATGGTTGTAGCTACTATTTTGAGGGAAGATAAAATCTTTTACTAAGCTGTGATGTTCATGCTCAATTTCGTTTTTGATTAACTGCTTTTGCACATCAGATGACACAAGCTGCGTACTATTAAAGGTACTTTTAAAAGTACCACTTTGCTGCTTAGCTTCACCCGTTAATGCGGCGCTCAATGCCGATTTACCTGCGCCATTAGCGCCTAATAAGAGCCAGTGCTCACCAGCATTCACTTGCCAACTTAAGTCATTAATTGTGTAACGGCTTTTACCTTGCCCTTTTAAATAACCACTAAATTGTTCAAATACAATACTTTGCACAATACTGCCTTCACCATAAGCTAAATAAACAACTTAACGTATAGTAAATTGCTTTAGCAAGCGTATTTAATTGCGTATTAATTTATTTCATTAGCTATGCACACATTTACCAATGCATCAGCCACTGCCTGCTTACTTATGGGTTTATGAATATGTTCACTCGCGCCATATTCATAAATTAAGTCCATGTCTTCGGCTGAGGTATTTGCTGTAACAACGATTATGGGCATGGTTTTATTTAGCTCTTTGCGTATTTTTTTAGTCGCTTCAAAGCCATCCATGACCGGCATGTTTAAATCCATAAACACCACATCATAGTCAGCCTTACCTACCTTTGCGCAGGCTTCTAGGCCATTTACAACGCATTCATAGTCCACACCTAACGTTGCCAAAATACGTGTGAGTAACAAGGTGTTTAATTCGTTGTCTTCAACCACAAGGCAAAAAAGCTTTTTTTCGACTTCTCTTTCTGTTTGCTGGTTAGTAATTTCAATCGGCAAGTTAAGCGTAACATGAGCGCCACACGCTGTGTTGTTTTTAAATGAAAGCGAACCATGCAGCGCTTTAACAACATACTGCGCCCGTGTTAATCCCGTTCTTAGGCCTTGAAAGTGGTTAGTTTGTTTAAATGAGTCAAACTCCAGTTCTGTTATTTCGCTAGAAAAACCACACCCACTATCATTAACGGTTAATTGTAATTGCGAGTTTTGCATGTTTGCAGCAACTTCAACCTCGCCCTTGTCGGTAAACTTTATTGCATTGCTAATTAGCTCGGTTAATACATGCTGTAAGCGCTGATGATCTAACTTACAAAAACAATTAAGAGACTCATCAAAATGAGTGATTAATGTTAACCCTTTTTGCTGCGCTGCATACTCATACGCCAATACCACTTTGTTTATGGATTCTAAAAGGTTTTCGTTTTTAAGAATTGGCGCCCACTTTCCTGTGCTTAGTGCTTGTAGGTCTTGTAGCTCATCAAGCATAGATAGAAGTCTAAGGGCGCAGTAGCTTGCTTGCGTTTTAATATTTTGCTGCTCGGCATTGATGGTTAGCTCATCAATCGACGTAATTAATCCCTGTAACGGTGTTCTAAATTCGTGGCTTGCTCTGGCAATAAAGTGCTCTTTGTTTTGGCTCATTTGCGCTACAAAGTCCTTTTGTTTTTGAAGAGCTGTTAAGGTGCGTTCCACCTCTTTTTCCATCGGCATAAACACAAATCTTAGCTCAACGAGCAATAACACCATGGCGACTAACCAGCACAGCAATTCTAAATTAGACACGCGGTTAACTTTTTTCACTGCATGTTGCTCAAATAAAGTAACCGCGCGGTCAAGCTTAGCTAGCAGGTTTTCTACATGTGCTACGTTGAGCACCTGTGTGTCTACCTCGCCTTTTTGGTACAGCAGCCAACTAGCTTGGGCAATAAATTCATTCACTTCGCTATCTAGATTAGCTGGCTCAGCAAAGTATAACTTTACTAATTCTGGCGTTAAATAACGGTAACTACTACCTTGCTTAGTAAGTAATACCTCATGAGCTGTTTTAAATTGTGCGAGAGAGTGTTCGAGGGAATTGGTATGGGTAGCAACATCGATTCGTGATGAAAGAAGTGCATTGCTATGCCAAGCAATTTTTTGCGAGAGCATGCGCTGCTTACCTGCCATATTAATAATTTTGGCATCGTACTTTTGTACAGAAAAGCCATACTGCAGCAACAATGCTGAGCCACTTATTAACAGAGCAATAGCAATAAGCGCCCATCGGTAACGCTGTCTTACATTGGCAATAATTTTAAACATACAAGGCCGCTTTTTTATTTTAAGTGTAGCCTATATATAGAAAACTCAACATCAGCTTTAGTAATTATATAAATAAAAAGCCCAGTAACATGACTGGGCTAAATGTATTAAGTGTGAGGCAAAAAGGGCAATACTTGCGACACTTTTGTAATTACCAGTTAGCGATTTTCTAATCGGTTGTAGTCAAACATACCAAATTCAACGCCACGATACTCTTTAGCTACTTGGTGCATTATGTCGCTGTATTTCCAAAACTCTGGATGTGAGCGACGAATACCAAATTTTACTTTTATTGCAGCATAATCTGCTTCAATTTGCATCATAGGTAATAGCTGTGCAAACTCACCCACTTCATTTTGATCATTTAAATACCAAATAGCCGCAGGGTAATCACCAATAAAGCCTGGCACTAGGGTGGCGGTATCTTCATCATAAGCGCGCTGCCCATCTTCATTTAATAAGCTGGAAATATTGTAATGCGCGTTGTGATGAATAAGCGTATAAGCTTTATGTGAAGCATCGTCTTGCTTAACCAAAATATACGATAACTGCGGTAATAAATTTATAGCTTTAGCCGGCATATTGTTTAGTGCATTTAATGGCGTGGGTACTTTTGTGTAGTCGTAGTGCTCACTCAGTACTGGCGCTAAAGTTTGCTTAACTAACCCATACAGCTCGTGTTGTGGATCATCCGTTTTATATTCAATACCGCTAGGTTGGCTAAACTCTCGGTTGTTTTTAAAAAACTTAGATAAGCTTGGCGGAGACTTTCTATACCAGCTTTTTTTAATTTGATGGCGCTTCGCTTCAGGTAATAAAGCCAAAAAGTTTTGCTCACCCTCTAAACGTAAAAAGTCCATGTATAGGCGGGTCACTAATTGGTGGCCGATATTTCCGTATACATCAAAGCCTGCAACAAGTAAGTAATGAATACGCTCAAATAGCGCATAATCTAATACCCACATAGTTTTAGGCTCTTGACCAATAAAGCCTTTCACCACCGTGGCACTATCAAAATGGCGAAATATTGTAAGCGCTGCATTTTTGTTATGCCCTTCACCTTTCCACAATAGGTCGGTGGTTAAATGCTCTCCGTTTTTAAACATCTCGTTAGCCAGCTCAACTTTGGCTTGTAAGTATTTTTTCTCACGCACTGAGTATTTAACCCAGCTAGAGATAGGCAATGCATTGCTTTCTTCTGCTGCAGGTAATTCAAGGGCTTCTTCGTGCTGAAGCAACATATCTTCCACTGCTGGAGTCGCGACTTTTTCAGGGTCTGCAAAGGCAACCCAAAAATGATCGTTAATCACATTAAGTGCAATTTGGCCGCGGCATACAGGGCCCTTAATAAAGCCCATAATAATTAGCTCAGCTTCATCAAGCATAAATTGATACTTAGAATTAATAGGAATTACTTCAAACGTTTTAAAAGGATTAGATGCCGCCTCGCTCTTATAACTTGGCATTTTAGTAACCGTATAATCGGGAGCTATAAATTGCTCATAAATACGTGCAAGCTTTGCATCATCAAGCTTTAGCGGTAAATGTGTTTTTGATAAAACAGTTGAGCGGTCCTGTAGTAAACGGTAATACACACGGCTTACTTTAGGGTCATCGTATGGTCGGCGCGTATTAATTAACTTAATTTCTTCGCCTGGCGGCGTACTTGAACGAACCAGTTTAAAAAAGCTCTGTGGTTTATCAGAACCAAAATAAATATGGGCTAAAAACCAATGCTCGTAAATATAACGTGCGGCTAATTGGTATTTTAAGCTGTCTTGATTTAAAAACGCTTCCCAGTTTTTAACGTTTGTTAGCTCGGCTTTGGTGGGCGGTTTAATATGCGCCATTTTTCCACCGTCTTTAAGCCACTTTTGTAAATGATAAAACTCCTGGCTAGACACGCCCGGTAAACCGTAAGGCATACCGCCATGAGGCTGCTCTGCAGCTAAACGATCGAATTCTCCCATAGTGGCGCACGTTTGAGAGCGGCTAAGTGAAAAGTCAAATTCGTCATCAAGAATTTCATTCTCTGGTAAGGGTGCACTTTGCTTAAGCACTAATGAATTAAATAACACCCCACCGGCAAGGTTTGCTTCTGGGTTTTGGTCACGTTCGTTAAGTACCGGAGTAAAGCCCTTTTTACGCCATTGCTCAGTGCTGGTTGCATCAAATAATAACCGGCTTGGTGTAGTGGCTAATAGCCGTGTACCATCATAAACAAGCTCTTTGCTTAGCCCTCTATCTATCCCTTCAGGGGAAGAAAGCTTTAGCTGACATGGCGCATCATAACAGCCATGGCATACTACACAGCGTGTATCTAGCACAGGTTTTACTTCTTGCAAAAACTCGGCACCAGCACCTGTATCATGCGGCACTATACGCTGCTGCGTTTGTTCATCACCAAATAAGTCGTTGTAGTGAGCATTGCCTAAATAAGCACACCCGCTGAGGATAATAAGGACGAATGTACTGATCAGAATTTTTTTCATTCTTCATCCTCATCACCCAGGTCGAAGGTTGGCATCATATCCATTTGTGGAGAGACAAAAGTTTGGTTGTCGTGGGTATTTAACACCACACTTAACAGTGGGCCGTGGGTCAGCGTTATTTGTGCATCGTGCTCTTGGTTTAACAACGCATTAAATTCGCTGCTATGCGGCGCAAGCTCATACTCTTTTAAACTAATAGCGATACTGCTATCAGGTGCTGGGTTTTGGCATATCTGCGTCAGTAGCTCATCATCAAGAGCAAATGAAATGTCTAAATCGGGCTTTTCTACATCTCGCTCACTAAGCGACTCATTTAAAATAAATAACGGTAAGGTTAATTTACTATCTTGTTCAAATTCCATTGTGCTCTCTTGCTGACTGAGGGTGTAATTACCCGCCATTATAGCAAAAAAGCACATAATTACTGCGCCTAAATAACCACACTAAAGTCTAAAATTTAGCCTTAAGCGCTGCTAATGACTAAGCTTTAATATCATCCATTGCTGATTCAATAATAGAAAACACAGCCCCTTGAGGGTCGCAAATAACACTAAAACGCCCTACATCAGGAATATCTGTGGCAGGTACACATACTTGCCCTCCAAGAGTCGCCGCTTTTTTTACATAGCTATCGCAGTTATCCACGGCGAAGTAAATCATCCAATGGGGAGGTACGTCTTGTGGCCACTCATCAGTCATTTGTAGCATGCCTGCTACGGGCTTATCTGCAACTAAAAACAAGGTGTAATCCATACCTTCCATAGGCTTTGTTTCACTTTTCCACCCCAGTAGTTCACAGTAAAAATGACGGCTTGTTTCACTATCGCGCGTTGCCATTTCATGCCAATAAGGCGTGTTGAGCTCACAAGGACGCTTACATCCTATATGCTCTTTACCTTGCCACAATGCCACCGTGGCACCCGCGGGATCTTTAAGCATTAACATACGCCCTGCATCCATAACATTATGAGGGCCTGCTATAATTTGCGCACCGAGCTCTTGCGCCTTAATTGCACATGCATCAACATCATCTACGGCAATATAGGTAAGCCAGTAGCTAGGCGTAGAGGCCACTTGCTCTTTAGGCATTTGATACATAGCAGCAATATCGTCACCTTGCTTTTGTAGCATAGTGTAATACTCATCATCGCCAATGGGCTGATCATCATTTCCCCACTCAAACAACGAGGTATAAAAAGCTTTCCCGTCTTGCCAATTATGAGTACACAGTTCAGCCCAGCAAAATATACCTTGCGGATAGTTATTTTTATTACTCATCGCCCATTTCCTGTTGTAAATTTAAGCCATTTTTAGCTTAGGCTAATACCCTTTAAGTGTCGATAGTTATTCACTGAATAAGCCCCCTTACACACCAGTTTCCACTTTGACTCGGGCTTTGTAAAGCAACATTATTTACATTAACGCCAAGCAGCTAAAAGCTGATAGCTAAAAACTAATCACTTTTCTTCAGGCATTAAAAAACCCGAGGCTAAGCTCGGGTTTTTATAGTATTAATTAACTTAAAAGTTAACTATTACTCATTGAACGTTGCTACGTTGCACCTACGCCTAAAGGTAATAGCGCCACCTTCACATGACATAAATTTTAGGCAATAAAAAAGGCCACCGAAGTGACCTCTTTTTAGTATTAATTAACTTAAACGTTAACTATTACTCTACGATAGTTGCTACAACACCAGCACCTACAGTACGGCCACCTTCACGGATAGCGAAACGAAGACCTTCGTCCATCGCGATTGGCGCGATTAGAGTTACTGTCATCTTAACGTTATCACCAGGCATTACCATTTCTACGCCTTCTGGTAACTGTACGTCACCTGTTACGTCAGTTGTACGGAAGTAGAACTGTGGACGGTAACCTTTGAAGAAAGGAGTATGACGGCCACCTTCATCTTTAGAAAGTACGTATACTTCTGAAGTGAATGTAGTGTGAGGTTTGATTGAACCAGGCTTAGCTAGTACTTGACCACGTTCAACGTCTTCACGCTTAGTACCACGTAGAAGTGCACCAATGTTCTCACCAGCACGACCTTCGTCAAGAAGCTTACGGAACATTTCAACACCAGTACAAGTAGACTTAGTAGTCTCTTTGATACCAACGATTTCAACTTCGTCGTTCACGTTGATGATACCAGCTTCAACACGACCAGTTACTACTGTACCACGGCCTTGGATTGAGAAAACGTCTTCGATAGGCATGATGAATGGCTTATCGATGTCACGCTCTGGCTCTGGGATGTAAGAATCTAGTGCTTCTGCAAGCTCAACGATCTTGTCTTCCCACTGCTTTTCGCCTTCAAGTGCTTTAAGAGCAGAACCTTGAATTAGTGGTAAGTCATCACCTGGGAAGTCGTACTCAGAAAGAAGTTCACGAACTTCCATTTCTACTAGCTCAAGTAGCTCTTCGTCGTCAACCATGTCACATTTGTTCATGAATACAACGATGTAAGGTACGCCAACCTGACGAGAAAGTAGGATGTGCTCACGCGTTTGTGGCATAGGGCCGTCAGTCGCAGCTACTACTAAGATAGCGCCGTCCATTTGAGCAGCACCAGTGATCATGTTTTTAACATAATCGGCGTGTCCAGGACAATCTACGTGTGCGTAGTGACGAGTTGGTGTATCGTACTCAACGTGAGAAGTTGAGATTGTGATACCACGCTCGCGCTCTTCTGGAGCGTTATCGATTGATGCGAAATCTTTAGCAACACCGCCGTATACTTTTGCAAGTACGTTAGTGATTGCTGCAGTTAGTGTAGTTTTACCGTGGTCAACGTGGCCGATTGTACCAACGTTTACGTGCGGTTTTACGCGTTCAAACTTTTCTTTTGCCAT
>NZ_AUTO01000333.1:0-10372 GCF_000498055.1 Pseudoalteromonas sp. TB51 | reverse complement strand
AAGCCTATAGCCGTAGTGATTGGATTGGTAACTGGACTCTATTTATATTTGGCTGGACTATAGCGTGGGCACCCTTTGTTGGTATGTTTATCGCTAAAATTAGCCGCGGCAGAACCATTAGGCAATTTGTTGCTGGCGTGATGCTAGTTCCGACTATTTTTACCTTTTTATGGTTTTCTGTATTTGGCGATACCGCGCTAAATTTAATAATGAATGAAGGGTTTAATACTTTAATAACCGATGTTCAAGCAAACCATGCCGTTGCGCTATTTCAATTATTTGAAGTGCTACCTTTATCGTTTATTATTTCGCTACTGACGGTTATTTTAATCATTACCTTTTTTGTAACCTCATCTGACTCGGGCTCGTTAGTTATTGACTCCCTCGCCTCTGGCGGGAGTATTGATACGCCTGCATGGCAACGGGTGTTTTGGGCTGTGCTTGAAGGCGCTGTGGCTGCTGTTTTACTAGTAGCAGGTGGGCTAAGTGCACTACAAACCATGACAATAGCCAGTGCCCTACCCTTTGCTATTATTATGCTTATTGCAACCGCGGGACTTTGGCGCGCACTTACCATTGAAGGCCATCGCGATACGAGCTTACAAGCACATGCGCTCAATAGCCGTAATGTTAACCTATCTCATTGGAAGCGCCGGTTAGCCGCTATGGTTAATTATCCGAATAAGGAAAAAGTGCATACCTTCATTAGTAGTGTGGTGGTAAAAGCAATGCAAGCTGTTCAAGCAGAATTAAAAGCGCGCCAGTGGCATGCCGAGGTAGATTTTGATACTGACTTAGGCCGCGCCCATTTAACCGTACTACGCCATGAACATGTTGATTTTGTGTATGATATTCGCCTTACTGAGCACCCAATGCCAAGCTTTGCCTATACAGAGCTAAAACCGGATGCTGATAACTCCGAGATGTATTACAAGGCAGATGTTTTCTTACGCCGCGGTGGGTTATCTTACGATGTATATGGCTACAGTGAAGATGATATTGTGAAGGACATTCTTGATCAATTTGAGAATTACTTGCACTTTTTAGGTAACAGCCCAGGGGAACTTCCGTGGGATATGGCCGAACACGATGACATGTTAAATAGCGACAAACCTTAAATAAGCGCTTTAATTAACAGCGCAATTTTGATGCAATAAAAAAGGCACTGAAAAGTGCCTTTTTAATCTGCTCAATTAATTTTTTAATTACAGCGCGTTAAATACGTCGTCTGTTTTAGCTGCGCAAATAAAATCGTTTTTGTGCAAGCCTTTAATTGAATGACTCCACCACGTTACGGTTACTTTGCCCCACTCGGTTAATAAACCAGGGTGATGGCCTTCATCTTCTGCCATATCACCTACTTTATTGGTAAACGCCATAGCTTGTTTAAAGTTTTTAAACTTATAAATACGCTCAAGTTGCATAATGCCGTCGCGTACCTCTGGTACCCAGTCTGGAATTTTTGTAATAAGTTGGGCAAGCTCTTCCTCAGATACTTTTGGCGCATCTACGTTACAGGCTTCGCATTTTTGTTCACTTAATGAAGACATTTTAAATCCTTACTTTAGCGTTTCTTTTTAAATTAAAGTTAACCGGCTAATTTTTCTTTAGGTGGAAATTTTGGGTCGTGCAAACCAAGCGCTTTAGCTTGCTCAACCAAAGTCATAATATCCATTTGCGATATATCAAACAGATCATGAATCGAATTTATGGTGTAGTACTGTGGTTGCATAATATCAATGCGGTACGGCGTACGCAGCACATCAATTACGCTCATAGGCGTTATCTCTGGTGTATCTGAATACACGTACTGGGTTTCACCTGGGCTTGATAATATACCACCGCCATATATACGCAGGCCGTTTTCGGTTTGCATTAAACCAAACTCAACGGTAAACCAATACATACGTGCAAGGTATACACGATCTTTTTTCTGCGCTGCATACCCTAATTGGCCGTATTTGTGTGTGAATTCGGCAAAGTCAGGGTTTGTTAGCATAGCGCAGTGGCCAAATATTTCATGGAAAATGTCAGGCTCTTGCAGGTAGTCAAACTCTTCTCGACTACGAATAAACGTCGCTACCGGAAATTGTTTGTTTGCCAATAACCTAAAAAATTCATCAAAATCGATAAGCGCAGGTACAGGCGCTACTTGCCAACCGGTGGTGGCAAGAAGCACTTCGTTAAGTTCGCTTAACTGCGGAATACGATCGTGTGGTAGGTTTATTTTTTTAAGCCCATCCATGTACTCATCACAAGCTTTGCCTTCTATGCACGCAAGTTGGCGCGTAACAAGCTCAGACCAAATTTTGTTTTCTTCTTCGCTCCAATGAATAACACCGTTTTCATCAGGTGTTTTAGAGGTGTATTTACTTGCTTTAGCCATAATAACCTTCTTGGGGTTAAGCCCTAAATGTGTGTCAGTGTGATACTCAAGATTAGTGAATATCTAATGCAGCCATACTATGCAAAAGTGAAGAAAAGTTTAATAGTTAGGCGGATATCTACATTTAGCACGATCCCCTAAAGTGTATAGTTAAAATTACATCACCGGCATTAATATTATACAACCACTAAATTAAAGGCGTTAAGGGTAAATTCAAATGTACACAAATAAATACACTTAACAAATTAATGTAAAAGCTTGGTTTAAGTCGTCAATAATATCGTTAACATCTTCAAGCCCTACAGAGATTCTTATTAAGCCATCACTTATGCCTGCGGCTGCTCGCTCCTCGGGTGTGTAAGGGGAATGCGTCATTGATGCGGGGTGCTGAAGAAGCGTTTCGGCATCACCTAAACTTACAGCAAGTGTGCAAAGCTTCATGCTATCTATAAACTGCGCTCCTTGAGCAAGGCTGCCTTTAATTTCAAATGCAATTACGCCGCCTGCGGCTTTCATTTGCTTGCCTATATATTTGTTGCCAGGGTGCGATTTAAGCCCAGGGTAATAAACAATATTAACCTGTGGGTGCGTCTCTAAATATTCGGCAACCGTTTGCGCGCTTTGGCAATGGCGCTCCATGCGTATAGCTAAAGTTTTTAATCCGCGATTAATAAGCCATGCGTCGTGCGGGCTTATGGTGGCACCAATATCTTTAAGTACCGTCATTTTTATTAAGGTAATGTGCTCATGCGTTCCACACACAAGCCCAGCTACTACATCGCCATGGCCGTTTAAGTACTTAGTGGCACTGTGCACAATAATATCTATGCCGTACTGCTTAGGTGATTGCAGCAGTGGCGTTAAAAAGGTGTTGTCGACCACACTAATTAAATTATGTTGCTTAGCGAGCGCGCCAATTAAGGCTAAATCAATGACTGCCATTGTGGGGTTGATTGGCGTTTCTACAAATATCATTTTTGAATTAGGTTTTATAGCAGCGCGAAGCTCGCCCTCGTTGGTCATATCAACAAAAGTTACTTCAATTCCCCAGCGCGGTAACATGTGAGCAAAAAACGCAAAAGTACATCCATACAATGCACTTGATGCAATTAAATGATCGCCCTGCGATAAAAAGCTTAATACCGACGCCGATACAGCGCCCATACCTGTGGCGGNGCTTCGCAGCACTCTAACTGTGCTACTTTTTGCTCAAGTTCGGTGGTGGTTGGGTTACCTAGGCGGGTGTAGATATAACCGGGCTCATCGCCTGCAAAACGCGCGGCACCTTGTGCTGCATTTTCAAAATGAAAGGTAGAGGTTTGATACAAAGGCGACGTGAGTGCGCCATGCGGATCATTTGCTTTTTGCGGGCCATGAATACATTGGGTATTAATATGCTGCTTGCTCATTGTGTGCTCTCGTTTTTATTATGTGTGTCAATTACATAAATAAAACGCACCGCAGTTTAAATCACAAGCATGCCGGATGCTCAGATGGCTATTTGTGCAAAAACCGCTCAGCGAGGTTTTGTACACAAATATTGCCACTGCTACTTTAGGACGTTGGCTCGGCCTTTTTACGGCTCATAATTTTGCTGGCAATACTTTGCACTGTGCCTTTTAACAAGCTGCGTTTGTTTTCAAGCCGTGGTAATGGGCGGCTAAGCTCCATTGCTTTGTAACCAATACGTGCTGTAAAAATACCGGCGCTTACACCTTGCGCTGCACGCCCCGAAAGCTTACCTAAAAGCTCAGCACTGAGTGCTGTGGCTGCTAAATCAGATACAAGCTCAGCACTGCCTACAAACATAACTTGTTTTATTAGCATACGGTAGAGCTTAATGCGGCTTGCGTAACCAAAACCAATGCCATAAATTTTACCAATTTGCTCTATTAATTTAGTACCGCGCCAAAGCACCGCCATCATGTCCACCAGCGCAAGGGGGCTTAAGGCAACAAGCAACGCTGACTCTGTCGCAAAGCGGTTTATAAGCTTTTTAGCTTGCGTGTCTTGCGTTATAAGCAAGCTATTTGCGTAAAGGGTCATTATTTCTTTATCGCTATGATGGGTAGCCACTTGGTTTTTAAACGCTTCGAAGTTGTCTAGTTGTTGGTGCTTGTTTAGTTTTTCAAGCCAGGGTAATGCGCCACCTACTTGCTCACTATTTAAAAGTCTGTCGGCTTCTTGGCGGTGTAATTGATTACGCTTTAAACTGCGCAGCATTCTGTATTCGCGCCATAGCATGCGCCCAATTAGCAACACACCGCTTACCACCGCCGTTAAATACACGCCGCCTAAAATGACCGACTGCTGAAACGCAAACACTAACGAATACGCAAATTCTAAAAGCACTAACACTAAAAAGCTGACAACAAACACACCTTTAAGCGTTTGCCATTTTGACTTTTTATATACCGGCTCTAACTCTATTTCATCTTCAAGAAGCTCATCATCAGGCTCTTCAATGTATTCACTTTGACCCTGGGTAATTATTTTTGCAGGGGCAAGTTTAGGCTCAGTCTGCTCATCTGCTTGGGTATTAATACGTCTACCCGCTTGAAATGTTTGGTGTGTATCGTTCATGATAATTTATCTCCTAACAAGTACTGCATCACATGATCAAGGCGAATATGCTTAAGTTGCTTATCGGGGTTTGGCATAGGCGCAAACGATAAAAACTCAAAACCCTGCGCTGGCCACTCATTTTTATTCAGCATGCGCTTTGGTGGCTGTGGGGGTAAATAAGTAAGCCAATCTTGCTCGTTAAGTGGTTTGCCATAAATGCAATCAAGCGTTTGGCCTTTATCGGCCACTTGGCGCGGCTGCGTTGCTGCAATTGACGACATTGCCATGGTTTCTATTTGTACGCCATCAAACTTTAAGTGATTACTTTGCTCATGCACTAGCGAGTCAAGTAGTAGTGCTAAGTCTTTATGGTGCTTTGCACTTATATGATCTGACTTATTTGCAGCAAACAGTATTTTATCTATGTTGGGTTTAAATAAACGCTTAAAAAATCCCGACTCGCCGTAATTAAAGTGTGCGAGTAATTGGTTTATTACACTACTTTGCTCTTGGAGTGTTTCGTGGCCTTCGTTTAAAGCGCTGAGTACGTCTACCAACACAATTTGGCGGTCAAAGTGTTTAAAGTGCTCATTATAAAATGGCTTAACCACCTCTTTTACATAGGCGTTAAAGCGCTTAATTAAATGCGCTAAGTTAGAGCCTGCCACTACCTCATCACTTTTTATATGCTGCGCATTTACCGGAAAAAACAACAAAAGCGGCGCACCTTGTAAGTCACCAGGCATAAGCATGCGCCCAGGTTGTAACATGGCAAGCTTAGTATCTTTTTTAAGGCCCACCAGCATACTTTGATAAAGCGCCGCAATGTGTGCAAGCAAGCCTTCATCTACAGGCGCATTTAAATCAAGCTGTTCAAGCGCGTTTAAAAATTCAGTAGAGGTGTTCACACGCGGGTGCTGTAGTAACAGCGGGTATTGTTGCTCGCACCACTGACTATAGCTTTGCTCAAGCATAGGTAAATCAAGTAGCCATTCACCTGGGTAGTCAATAATATCTAAATACAGCGTAGATTGCGGCGAAAAATGCCCACGCAACCCTGATGCGCTTTGGTATTTAATCGCTAAACGCAGAGTATTAATACGCTCGGTTGATGCAGGCCATGCAGGCATCCCATCAGTTGGGAGCAAGGCATTAAGCGCGCGCGAGTAGTCAAACGTAGGCACTTTTAACGCCTCTTGCGGCACCACTTTGGTGGCTATATGGCGGTGCTCTCGCATTACATCAAAAAACGGTAAGTTTTTATCATCGCTTTGTGTTGTAAGGTGCTTAACAAGTGCGGAAATAAACGCGGTTTTACCACTGCCACTTAGACCGGTTACGGCCAATTTTACGTGTTGATCTAAACTGCGATGAAGGGCTTTTTGGGCTGAACCTTTAATACTTTTAAAGGTTTTTTTGGCAAATGAAGTGCTACTCATAATGGGCTAGCACTTCATTGATGCTGTTAATCACCGAACAAAGTGCTATTAAATCCTTTAAAGTTTGTTGATTTCACGGCTAACCGTAAACTCGCTTGAAGTAACATGGCGTTCCATATCTTGAAGGCGCGAATCTATTCGCGTTAAACGCTCTTTTAAGTCTTGCAATGCGCGGCGCGGTGGCTCGCCTTTTTGCCATACTTTAAATTTAACTTCTAGCGGATCGTCAGTTTTAGTTGAGCTACTAGTATGTATAGTTGTGGGGTCTTTTTTATCTAAAATAAACCACGCTGCAATATACGCTACCACAAATAATGGGCCACCCGTTAGCAGTACCGCACTAACAAAAATAATGCGAACTAACCATAACTCCATATTAAAGTAGTCACTTAATCCCGCACATACACCGGCGATTTTGCCGCGCTGTGGGTCTCTTAATAATTCGCGTTTGGCACTCATACTTTGCGTCTCCATTGTGGTGACTCTTGATCGAGTAATGCTTCCAGGGTTTCTACTCTATCAGCCATTTTTTCGGCCTTGTGGGCAAGTTCCAATAACTGGCGATGTTCATGCTCACTTAACCCTTGGCTCACTTGCTTTTTGCTACGGTAGTGCAAAATTAACCACAGTGGCGCAACAAAAATCATGAACAAGATAAATGGTGCAATTAGTATCTCTGGATCAAACATAATCCTCTCCTGACAATCCGTAATCGATGTTTTAAGCAGTGGGGCACTTTAAGTACCCCTTTATAAGTTATTTATCAGCTAGCTTCTTTTTAAGTTCGGCAAGCTCATCATCTATCTTTTCATTTTTTTGTAGGTCGGCAATTTCATCTGCAAGCGACTTTTTACCTAAATCGTAAGACTCTATTTGAGATTCTAGTCCATCAATTTTAGTTTCGTAGCGCTCAAAGCGATTAAGTGCATCTTCTACTTTAGAGCTATCAAGGGCTTTTTTCACTTCAAGGCGCGACTCAGCCGAACGTTGACGTAAAATAATTGCCTTTTGACGTGCTTTAGCATCGGCTAGCTTTTCTTGTAGAGTGGTGACTTCTTGCTGAAGTTTCTCAATATGAGACTCTACATGCTCAAGCTCAGACTCTACTGCTGCAACTGCTTCTGCCGACTTTTGCTTTTCAAGTAACGCTGAACGCGCTAAATCGTCGCGGTCTTTACTTAATGCAAGCTCAGCTTTGTCTTGCCAATCGCTTACTTGTGCTTTTAGTGTGTCTACACGACGTACTAACTCTTTTTTCTCAGCTAGTGTTTTAGCTGACGTAGAGCGCACCTCTACCAATGTGTCTTCCATCTCTTGGATAATAAGACGAACCATTTTTTCTGGGTCTTCTGCTTTATCTAAAATGGCATTGATATTAGAATTAACAATGTCTGCAAAACGCGAAAAAATTCCCATAACATTTACCTCTGTAATATAAACTTAGTTGGTCTGCGTAACTAGTATCAATATGCTTGCCAACTTTTTAAAATCTAAAATACACTTTATTTTCATTAAGTTAAACTAAATATACAAATTCCTTTAGTTATCCCTGATTATGAAATACACTAACTGTTAGCAAAAATGACCAAGAGTTAGGAAAAATGAGCCAATATCGCCAACAGGATAATTTACTCGGCCAATCTGATAGCTTTTTAGCTGTACTTGATCAGGTATCGCAGTTAGCTAATTTAGATAAGCCAGTGCTTATTATTGGCGAGCGAGGAACCGGTAAAGAGCTTATAGCCGCCCGTTTACATTTTTTATCAAAGCGTTGGGATCAAAACTACGTAAAGCTTAACTGTGCAGCCCTTAACGAAAACCTCCTCGAAAGCGAATTATTTGGTCATGAAAGTGGGGCTTTTACCGGGGCAAGTAAACGTCACGAAGGTCGCTTTGAGCGCGCTAACAGCGGTACCTTATTTTTAGATGAGCTGGCTAATACGTCGGCCATGGTACAAGAAAAGCTTCTGCGCGTTATAGAATACGGTGAATTTGAGCGAGTCGGTGGTAAACACACCGTAAAGGTAGATACTCGTTTAGTGTGTGCCACCAACGAAGATTTACCCCACCTTGCTGAACAGGGCGAATTTAGAAGTGACTTACTTGACCGCTTAGCCTTTGATGTAATTACCCTGCCACCACTGCGCGAACGTCAAGACGATATTATGCTACTCGCTGAGCAATTTGCCATGAATATGGCACGCGATTTAGAGTGGGAGTTATTTAGTGGCTTTACCCGCAGCGCCACCGAAACCCTGCTAAATTACGATTGGCCGGGTAATATACGCGAGCTTAAAAATGTAGTTGAGCGAAGTTTGTATCGTCATGGTAATGAACATATTCCCGTTCACCAGATTATTTTAGACCCATTTGAAAGCCGTTTTAGACCCAAAGCACGCATTAAAGCTCCTATTGCAACACCGCTTGCCCCAGCTGAGCCTACAACACTAGCCACACCTGTTAGCGAGCTTAGTAACGAGCTTAGCGCCCCAATTGAATTTCCGTGTAGCTTAAAAGAGCGCTCTAACGAATTTGAAATAAATATGATTAATAAAGCCCTCGAGCATAGCCAATTTAATCAAAAGAAAACTGCAGAAGTACTCGGTTTAACGTATCATCAATTACGTGGTTATCTTAAAAAATACAATTTATTAGAAGATAAATAGTTAGAGGTTATGCGAGTGCATAAAATACTACTTGTTTTACTAGCCAGCACCTTAACAGGCTGCTTTGATAGTAAAGAAGAAATTATAGAAGAGAAAAACCAAGGCCTCGTTTATTGCGCCGAAGCGAACCCTGTGTCGTTTAATCCGCAAGTAACAACCACTGGCTCAACTATTGATATTATTGCTAATCAGTTATTTGACCGTTTAATTAGTATTGACCCTGTTACTGCAGATTTTAAAAGTGAGCTGGCAACCGATTGGAAAATTAGCAACGATGGAAAGTCGGTCACCTTTACGCTGCGTAAAGGCGTAAAATTTCATTCTACCTCGTACTTTACCCCTACTCGCGATTTTAACGCTGATGATGTTATTTTTACCTTTAGCCGATTATTTGACGTGTACAACCCGTACCATTTTGTAGGCGATGCAAACTACCCGTATTTTCAAAGTGTGGGGCTCGATCAGCTTATTCGTAAAATTGTGCGCGTGTCTGACTATCAAGTGCGCTTTGAGCTATTTCACCCAGAAAGCAGTTTTTTAACGAACATGGCCACCGACTTTGCCGTGGTGCTGTCGCAAGAATACGCAATGCAATTAAAAGCGCGAGATCAAACTAATTTATTTGATCAGTACCCTATTGGCACAGGCCCCTACATATACAAAGAGTACCGACGCGATCACTTAGTGCGCTTTTACCGCAACCCCCTTTATTGGAAGCACGATGTTGCCCTTGAACAGCTGGTTTACGACATTACGACAAACGGCACTACGCGCATAGCAAAAATGCTCACTAAAGAGTGCGATGTAACCGCGCACCCAAGTAGCGCACAACTGAGTATTTTAGCGCAACGAGACGATATAAACGTTGAAAAAGAAACCAATTTAAATATTGGTTATTGGGCCTTTAATACTGAGCGAGCCCCTTTTGATGACATTAGAGTGCGCAGAGCCCTTGCGCATGCAATTGATATAGACAAAATAATGCAAGCCGTTTATTACGGTAATGGTATACGCGCGCAATCTATTTTACCGCCGACTTCGTGGGGCTTTGAACCACAAGAAAACATGCCTATGTTTGACCCTGAGCTGGCTAAAAAACTACTCATAGAAGCGGGGTTACCGAATGGCTTTGATATGACCATTTGGGCAATGCCGGTTAGTCGAATATACAACCCTAATGCCCGTAAAATGGCTGAGCTGATGCAGAGCGATTTACGCAAAATAGGTGTTAATGTGAGTATTGTTGAGTACGAGTGGAATACTTTTATTCAGCGTATAGGTGAGCACCGCCACGATAGCGTATTACTCGGCTGGGC
>NZ_AUTO01000332.1:0-2640 GCF_000498055.1 Pseudoalteromonas sp. TB51 | reverse complement strand
CCGCCGTTACTTGGGCAATCATAAAACCTGAGTTAACTCCGCCGTTTTCAACTAAAAAAGGTGGCAGTGTAGAGAGGTTTGAATCAATAAGTAGCGCGATTCTTCGCTCTGCCAGCGCGCCTATTTCGGCAATTGCAATGGCTAAGTTATCAGCTGCCATAGCAACGGGCTCTGCATGAAAGTTACCACCGGATATAATATCGCCCACATCGGCAAATACCAGCGGGTTATCGGTAACGCCGTTTGATTCACATAACAACACTTCTGCGGCGTGGCGAATTTGTGTTAAACACGCGCCGAGTACCTGAGGTTGGCAGCGAAGGCAGTAAGGGTCTTGCACTTTTTCGCAGTTTACGTGAGATTGGCTAATTTGTGATTCAGTACTAAGTAGCTCTCTAAATACACTGGCCGTATCAATTTGCCCGCGTTGCCCCCGTATTTCGTGAATGCGTGCATCAAAGGGCGCACGGCTACCCATTGCAGCTTCTATGCTAATAGAGCCTATAACACAGCTTTGTGCATATAAATCTTCTGCTTTGAAAAGCCCTTGTAACGCAAACGCGGTAGAGGCTTGTGTACCATTTAACAGTGCCAGCCCTTCTTTTGCGCCTAATGTAAGAGGTGAAAGGTTGGCAATTTTTAGCCCTTGAGCAGCACTTATAATTTCACCTTTGTGGCGCATTTTGCCTTCACCTAATAGTGGAAGGCACATATGAGCAAGAGGTGCTAAATCGCCGGAAGCACCCACAGACCCTTTTTGTGGTACGCACGGGTACACTTCACTGCACAGTAGTTGCATAAAAAATGCGATCACCTCTAGGCGTATCCCTGAGTAGCCCCGAGACAAAGAGTTTACTTTTAAGGTCATCATTAGTCTTACAGTGCTGTCGTCCATGAACTCTCCAATACCGGCAGCATGCGAAAGCACAATACTGCGCTGCAGTAGCTCAAGCTCGTCATCTGCTATTTTTGTATTGGCTAATAAGCCAAAGCCGGTGTTAATACCGTACACCGTTTGGCGTTTGTTTATTACGTTTTGAACAGTTTGTGCACTGGCCGCTATTTGTGTACTGGCGCCATCGACTAAGTTAAGTGTGACAGCTGAGTCATTAATTTTTCTTAGGGTGCTTAAGTCTAACTGCCCTGGTGTGAGAGTGTGTGAAATCATGACTATTCCTTGTTTAGCATAGGGAGATCTAGGTGGTGCTCTTGCGCGCAATTTTTTGCAATATCGTAGCCTGCATCAGCATGGCGCATAACGCCGGTAGCAGGGTCGTTCCAAAGCACACGAGCTATGCGTTGCGCAGCTTGTTCACTACCATCTGCAACAATAACCACGCCTGCGTGCTGGCTAAAGCCCATGCCCACTCCGCCGCCATGGTGCAGCGACACCCACGTTGCGCCACCCGCAGTATTAAGCAAAGCATTAAGTAACGGCCAATCAGAAACGGCGTCTGAACCATCTTGCATACTTTCGGTTTCACGGTTGGGGCTTGCTACAGAGCCAGAGTCGAGATGATCGCGACCAATTACAACCGGCGCTTTAAGCTCGCCATTTTTAACCATGTCGTTAAAGGCCAGTGCAAGGCGAGCCCGGTTTTTTAAACCAACCCAGCATATACGCGCTGGCAAACCCTGAAATTGAATGCGCTCACGCGCCATATCAAGCCAGTTATGTAAGTGAGTATCTTCTGCGATAAGCTCTTTCACTTTTGCATCGGTTTTATAAATGTCTTCGGGGTCGCCCGAAAGCGCAACCCATCTAAATGGGCCAATTCCTTCACAAAATAACGGACGGATATAAGCAGGCACAAAGCCCGGAAAATCAAATGCGTTGGTAACGCCTTCTTCAAATGCCATTTGGCGAATGTTATTGCCATAGTCGGTAGTGGCAGNCCGCCATAGATTGTTTAGCGGCTTTAACCACTGCCTGTGGGTTTTGTTCACGCATTTTTGCTGCGTGTTGCATGCTCCAACCTTGCGGTAGGTAGCCGTTGAGTGGGTCGTGCGCTGAGGTTTGGTCGGTCACTATATCAGGGGTAATATTACTGTTTGCCAGTGCAGTAAAAATATCGGCAGCATTACCTAATAAGCCTACCGATAATGCCTTGCCTTTAATGCAAGCATCGGTAACTAGCTCAAGCGCGTGCTCAAGTGTCGTGGCTTTTACATCAACGTAGCCGGTTTTAATTCGAAAATCGATACGGGTTTCGTCGCATTCCACAACTAATGCGCTAAAACCTGCCATCGTCGCGGCGAGTGGTTGTGCGCCTCCCATACCGCCAAGGCCTGCTGTTAAAACCCATTTACCTTTTGCATTACCGCCAAAGTGTTGCTTTGCCATTGCTACAAAGGTTTCGTAAGTGCCTTGCACTATGCCTTGTGAGCCAATATAAATCCAAGAGCCCGCGGTCATTTGCCCATACATCATTAAGCCTTTTTTATCGAGCTCATTGAAGTGCTCCCAATTTGCCCAATGTGGCACCAGGTTAGAATTAGCAATGAGAACGCGCGGCGCGTTTTCGTGGGTTTTAAATACGCCCACGGGCTTACCCGATTGCACAAGCAGGGTTTCATCGTTTTCGAGCCTATCAAGGGTTTCAATTATTTTATCAAAGCTTGGCCAGTCTCTTGCCGCAC
>NZ_AUTO01000331.1:0-12825 GCF_000498055.1 Pseudoalteromonas sp. TB51 | reverse complement strand
GATAGCGCCAAACCCAGTGATTTATCGCGCCCAGGCCATGTATTTGGCTTAAAAGCACAAACAGGTGGGGTTTTAGTTCGCCGCGGCCACACCGAGGCATCTGTTGATTTAATGCAGCTGGCTGGTTTAAAACCGTTTGGGGTTATTTGTGAACTCACTAATCCTGATGGCACCATGGCGCGTTTACCACAGGTAAGTGATTATGCTAATAAACACAGCATGACAGTGGTAACGATTGAAGACTTAGTACAGTACATACAAATGCAAGAATTAAAGGTCAGTTAAGCGTTTTTAAGCATTACCTAAGTAAAACCCAGCTTTATTGCTGGGTTTTTTATTTTGTAATAAGTAATTAATTACTCGTTTTTATTTGAAAATGTTTCTTGCCTAGGCGGCTTTTTCAAAAATCCTCAGCCTGTAAACTTTACCTAAATAGTCAGTGCAGCCGCACACAGTTTATTATTTAGGTGAAACTATGAAAATTAACACGCTTTTATTAGCAACTGCTTTAACAAGCAGTGGCGTATGGGCAGCGCAAAGTAAACTTGAACAGCAAATAACGCCTGCACCCCAAATGGGCATAATGGATAGTTATAATCAGCACATTACCAACGCCCCTTTTTTACTTAATCTTGACAGCCAACCCAAAGAGCAAATGGGCCCATATTTAACACGCCAATATTTTCATGGTACGCAATCAACGTTTGTAAAATGGGTGGCTAAAAAAGGCGGCAAAGTACCGCTTCATAAACACCCTAATGAACAAGTAACGTGGATCATGTCAGGCGAAGCTAAAGTGTTTTCTGGCGGTAAACAATACCTTATGAAAGCGGGTGACATGATGGTGATACCGGCCAATGTACCGCACGAATTTCACTTTACCCAAGATACGGTAGATATTGATTTTTTTGCCCCAGCTCGACAAGACTGGATAGACGGCACAGCTAATTACATTAAGCAAAAGTAGGGCAAATTATGTTTTTAAATAAATCTAAATTAGGGCTAAGCGCTATAGCCTTGCTAATAAGTGCCTCGGCTTTTGCAAATGACACGGTACCCGCTGAGGTTTACGCACAAACCGACGGTGCTGTGGGCGGTATTACGTATACACAAAACAAGCGCTTTATTTTTAGTTATCACCCTTTTTATAACCCAAAAGTAAAAGTGGGGGAGCTTTTAAAAAGTGGTGATGTGGTGCCATTTCCTAATGCGCAAATGCAAACCCCTTATAAAAGTGATGGCAGCTTAAAAAATCCCGCTAACTATTTAAATTGGGTATTAGGGGTAAGGGCTGATGACAGAGGTAATGTCTGGATACTCGACTCAGGTCAGGCGCAGCCGCGTATTACGCCAAAGCTGATAGCATGGGATGCGCTAAACAATAAGCTTAATAAAATTATTTACTTACCTAGCCCTATATCGGTTGCTCAATCTCAACTTAATGATTTAGCTATATCGAGCAAATACAATACATTAGTGATTGCTGATGAAGGTATTGCGGATGGCGGAAATGGCAAGCAAGCAGCCCTTATTATCGTTAATACTAAAACAGGTAAGAGCCGGCGAGTATTGCAAGGTCACGAAAGTGCATTACCCGATTATACAATGCCAATAATGATTGATGAAGGGACTGATAACCAAAAGCAGCTAAATGCCTTTATTGGTGCCGATGGCATTGTGCTTGATAACGCGCAGCAATGGCTTTACTTTGCTCCGCTTAATAAAAAGTATGTTTACCGTATTAAAATGGCCGACATTGCTAACGAGCAATTAACCGATAAACAACTAGGCGAACGAGTAGAGCAATACGCACAAAAACCAGTAAACGGTGGTTTAAGTATTGATGCTGATGATAATTTATATTTAACCATAGTGGGTGAGCGTACTGTGGGCGTTATTGATGCTAAAACACGTACGTACCGTGATTACACGTACGATAAAAACATGATTTGGCCAGATGGTGTAAGCATTGGACCTGAGGGTTACATGTACACCGGCGCTGCACAATTGCCGCTTTCGGCACAACTTAATAACGGCAATGCTCAAAATAAAGCACCTTATTACATATTTAGATTTAAACCTTTAGCTGAGGGCGTAATAGGGCGCTAACTATAATGTGTAAATTAAGCACGCCTTTATGGCGTGTTTTTTTATTTTATTTACTTTTTAAAGCGTGATTATCAATTTTTACAAGATAAAGTTTCAACCTAAATGCGGTTTTCTGCGCTGACTATTTGGGTATCTTACGGGCATAGGTACTTAACCCGCTTTAGGCTTTAATTAATTATGAAACTATACAGTTACTCTCATTGTCCTTTTTGTGCGTGTGTTAAATATGTAGCAGGTAAATTAGGCATTAAGCTTGATGACGTTGTACTTGATTACGACGACACTGAAACACCAACAAAACTAATTGGTAAAAAAATGGTACCTATTCTTGAAATGGATGACGGCACTATTATGAGTGAAAGTAACGAAATTATTAGCCTGTTTATTAAACTTGCTGGATCTAGCGAATCAAACAAGCCAACGCAAGGGGCTATTGAGTGGCAAGGTGGCTCGTTTGCGCCTTTATTGCAAATTGGTTTGCCGCGCTGGCCATTACTGGATTTAAAAGAGTTTAAAACAGAATCTAGCCGCATAGCGTGGGAAGATAACAAGCAATCGACAGAGCTTAACTTTGTAAACCTAATAGCATCAACTCCTGAGATCATTTTACAAGTAAATGAATTTTTAATTGGCACCGAAAAACAGCTCAATATTAATAATGGTAAAACGTCATTAAGCTTGCTTGATAGCGCTATTTATTTTTCTATATTACGTGGTTTATATTGTGAGCCAACCATTACCTGGCCAGAGCAATTAAACCAATGGATGAACTATCAGGCATTAGAATCTCATGTGCCGTTATTAAGATAGCGAATACTGAAAAAGTTTTAACAGCCAGTACGACTCCCTTCGTATTGCCTTCTTTTGGCCGGTGACCTCGTCACTGGCTTTTTTTATTTAGCTCTGAAAATCACCCCTTTTAATCCAGCACTTAGCAGTGTGCGTGAGCATGGCTGAGTAGTATATTAACAACATTAAAAAATTAGTTACCTATTTACACTACATATTATTAGTGGAATTATTAAGCAGGCTTATTCAACGCTATGAATACGCAAAATAATACCAGGAGCTATTATGTGGGATGAAAGGTATAACACTCAGCAATACGCTTATGGCAAACAGCCAAACGATTTTTTAGCCGAGCACTATAAGCAATTACCTAAAGGTAATGTTATTAGCTTAGCCGAAGGTGAGGGGCGAAATGCGGTTTTTTTGGCAAAAATGGGTTACAGCGTTACCGCGGTTGATGGCTCAAAAGTAGGGCTTGAAAAAGCGGCAAAGCTTGCCAAAGAGCACAGCGTAAACATTGAGCTAGTACACGCCGATTTAGCGAAGTTTGATTTTGGAAAAGAAAAATGGGATGCGGTAGTGTCTATTTATTGCCCTTTACCAAGTGCCGTGCGTTCAGCGGTATATAAGCGCGCTGTTAAAGGTTTAAAGCCAGGTGGGGTGTTTTTACTTGAGGCTTATACGCCTGAGCAAGTAAATTATAATACCGGAGGCGGCCCAAGTGTCGATACTAAAACCTCAAAAAGCGATTTACAAGATGACTTAGCCGAGCTTAGCTTTGTACATTTAGAAGAGCTAAAGCGAGAAGTGTTTGAAGGCACATACCACACGGGTTTAGCGTCGGTACTGCAAGCTATTGCTAAAAAATAAAATGAATATAAAAGCTTAGCACTCATTAGCACTAAGCTTTTTTAATAGGTTTTTATAAAACCTGTATAACTTGCTCTTTTGCTAAGCGAGATTTAGGTAACTTAGCGTTATAATCTTCACTGTCATCGTGGTAGCCAAGTACCAACGCTACATCACAAATATAGCCATCGAGCTCTTGTTCAAACACTTCACCAATAAGCTGTGCATCTACACCTTCCATAGGTGTTGAATCAACGCCTAAGCGTGCTGCGGCGTGCATTGTGTTGCCCAGGGCAATGTAAGTTTGCGCTTTGGTCCACATTGCATTGTTGCCTTGCTCATCGGTATTCATGTCAACAAAAGCAAACGCGCCAAACGCTTGTTCGCGGTTTTCACTTTGAGTACGGCCATTTTTAATGTCTGCATCAATGACTTGTGCGTAGTCATCACGTTTATATTTAGGGTTGTAAGCAAATAAAATAACGTGCGATGCAGTTTTAATATGCGGCTGATTAAATTGAAATTTATTAGCAAACGTAGAGTGCATACGCTCTTTAGCTTCGTCTGACTCAATAACAATAAATTTCCACGGCTGCGAGTTAATAGATGAAGGAGAAAGACGCATAGCTTCGTAAATTACATCTAGATCATCTTGAGGAATACGCATGGTTGTGTAGCGTTTAGTTGTATAACGTTTTTCTAAATCATTAATAATTGGATGGGTCATGGTTATCTCCGTTAAGTGGCTATTTTAGCCAAGTAGTGTCTATATTGAGCCTTTTTAAAAAAAACAAAGCACAAATTACTTTTTAATTGGATTGTTATTAAGCCAATTACGCGTTACGTCATCGAGGGGTTGTAAGTTTTTGCATACTTTATAGTCAAGCTCGGCAATGATCTCATTTGAAAAGCGTAATTTATCAAGGGTGTTTAACTGTGCTTGGTTAAACAGCGCTTGTTTATCTTCACGTAGGAGTAAAACAGCTCTATCAACAACGCCAAGTAACCCTTGTGGTTCTTTAAGCTCACGTATTGTGTGCTTGTAATGCAAAAATTGTGGCTTCCATAACGGCACTACGCACCAGGTTTGGGTGGCGACGGCGTTTTCAAACGCGCTAAAACAGTCATGCTCTGTGCCGGTTAAAAACTCATACCCTGCGCTCGTCAGCCCATATTCTTTCATCATATTAATAGAAAAACGGGTAATACCAGCACCGGCATTAATGCCCTGAATTGTTTTTTGCATTTTTGAAAGCACATCTGGCTTTAGCAAATCACTAATTTCGTTTACTGCACTTTGCGGTACGTAATCTGGTACGCCCCAGTGTGCATAAGGCTCATAATGTAAGCCAAGCTCAACGAGTGGCATAACTTGTTCAACATCGGCTTTATAAACACCGTGGCTTGAAGGCAGCCATGCTGAGGCGAGTAAATCTACTTTACCAGATTTAAGGTTTTTAAAGTTATCTTGATGCGGCGCATAAATACGCTCAACGGTAAAGCCCATATCAGTTAAAACATGGCTCACTAAAGAGGCCGTTACATGGTGAAACGATAAATCGGTTACGCCCAATTTTAAATGTACTGTACTCATAATGAATTACTCCATTTTATAGAGCAGCCCATGCTGGGTGTTTGCTGCTCAGGACCTTTGCCTGTGGCCGCAATTTGGCGCATGGCATTAACCAACTCAGGAGTGCGATGTGCATCGTTATTCATTTTTGCATCGTCTAAGCGGCCACGGTATTGCAGTGCCCCATGTTTATTGAAACCAAAAAAATCAGGCGTGCAAACCGCGCCATACTGTTTGCCTACGCCTTGGTTTTCATCAACAAGGTAGGGAAACAAAAAGCCGTGCTGCTTAGCAAATTTTTCCATATTAGCTGGGGAGTCAGCAGGGACGCTTTTATAGTCGTTCGACATAATAGCTAACACATTTATACCTTCGTTTATTAATAACGCGGTATCTTCGCTTAAGCGCCTTGCAATACGTTGCACATAAGGGCAATGGTTACAAATAAACATGATTAACAAGGCATTTTCGCCTAGGTTGTCGGCTAAGGTAAAAAGCTCGCCTTGCGGGGTTTTTAACGTAAAGTTGGGCGCTTGCCAGCCAAAGTCGCAAATAGGGGTGTCGAGTAGCATAACTTAACTCCTAAAAAGCCAGCGGGGATGGCTGGCTTATAAAAATATTTAATTATTTTTGATTAAAGCGAAAACGCGTTAATACGTAAGGTGGTTTTGCATTACCAAAGCCTTGGCTAAATGCAGGGTGCTGGTGGAGCTGATCTTGTGTTACATAAATCCAACCATTGCTCACTGCTAGGCTATCAGGCCATGATAATCGTTTGTCTTGAACAATTATTTCGTAGTGGCCTTTAGTCGTTAAGCCAATGGCATTGTTTTCAAGGTCGGTTACTAAAATACCGCCACCTGGCGCGTAGGTCATGCCATCGCTTGGGTTTTTAGGGCCAAACACTTCAATGCTTTTTGCTTTTTTAGCATCTGAATACGTGCTATCAGCGAGCGTTTTTGCCGGAATACGGTAAACACTTGTGCCTGTAAATGCGCCAAAGTATACCCATTCGTTTTTATCATCAATGGTAATTGGGTTTAAACCAAAACGTAGGTTTGTTGTTTCACCTTTTGCTGATTTAGACGCAACAGGAGAGGCTTCTATGACAATATCGCGCTCCTCTGGCATTAGCTTAGCATTGCCCTCAAGTACACGCGTTGATTCGCCGGTTTTTAAATCAACAACAATAAACGCAGGTTTAGTGGCGCCCATAAAGTTACCAAAAGACATATCGGCAATGTAAATTTTGTCGTTACGTTCATCAATAACAAAGTCTTGTAAAAACGAGTTATCAAGTACAGCGTCTTTATTTAATTCAATGGTATTAACTAAGGTGTTGGCAACGCTGTCCCAAGCAATTAGTTTTGGAGCTACTTGTTCGCTGCCCATGTCTAAAATCCACACCACACCTTTGCTGTCGCTATGTATGCCAATTACGGCTGCAAGGCCTACTTTGCCAAGCTCGGGGCCGTCAGCCCAATCTTCGTTAGGGAAAGGTTGTTGAGCACCGTTTGCCATAATTTCAACTACTCGCGTTTTTGGTGCATCAAGCGGGTGCATGCTTACAATCATTCGCCCTGCAGGTGTTATAGTTATACCTGCGCCGCGATATTTATTAAAAGTAGTCACCGTTTCAAGGGGGCCAACGTCTGCTGCATAGGCGCTTGAAAAAGCACTTGCGGCTAATGACAGGGTTGCTATTGCTAAGGTGGTTTTTAATCGTTTCATACTGTGATACCCGTTATGCTAAAAAATAGAGTAAAGCGATTTAAATAGCCTAAATGACTTCGCTTTCGTTGAGGTGAATAATAGGTGAGAATTTTTACGCGATAAACAGGGTAATGATTGAATCTTTATCAAATAATATTAGTTAATTGAAAAAGCGAGCGATTGCTTTAAACAAATTTGTTTTTTAAACATACTATTACTGCCCAAAAGCTGGGTTTACTAATAAACGCCCTAAAGATTGTCCTAATTTAATAAATAGTGGTTAGTGACTAGCTGTTGGGTACAGTGTAATATTTGCCTTTATATTGATAAACCGCGCAATAGATAAGCATTGTCAAATATAAATAGACAATAAATCACTTTTTGATTGCTCAATACACTGTAAGCAAACCTAAAGCGCTTAATTTTGCCAAAAATAATAATTAAATTATTAAGTTGACAATGGATTAATACACAATGCTTTTAGAAGACTTACAGGTAATTTTAAAAGTGGCAGAGTTTAAAAGTATTACTGCTGCAGCATCAAATTTAGATATGCGCACCGCCACAGCAAGTGCTGCTGTTAAAAGGGTAGAGCAGGCTTTAGGTTTTGAACTATTTATACGCACCACTCGCCATTTAAGGCTTTCTGCAGCCGGCGAGCGTTACATTCCGCAATGCCAACAAGCATTGGCAATGCTTGAACAAGCCAAAAATACACTTAAAAGCGATGACGACATAATTGATGGCGAGCTGCGTATTGCACTTTCTTCTGATTTAGGGCGCAACATTGTGATCCCCTGGCTTGACGAGTTCATGCAAACCCACACTCAGCTCAGCTTGCGCGCCAATATTAGCGACAGTAATATCGACTTTTATCGTGACTCGGTCGACATTGCACTGCGTTATGGTAAACCTAACGATGCCAGCATGTACGGTTTTAAAATTTGCGACGTACCGCGTATTTTATGCGCAGCACAAAGCTACCTTGATACACATGGCACGCCTGCTCATCCTCATGATTTAACAGAACATAAAGGGCTGTTTTATCAACTGCAAGATATAATTAAAGATGTATGGGTATTTAGCGATGCTAGCGAAGAGTTTAAAGTAAAATTGCACGGTGGCCATGCGGCTAACGATGGCGATTTAGTAAGGCGCTGGTGTGTGTCGGGCAAGGGGCTTGCGGTTAAATCGTGCTTAGATATGTCTAACGACTTACTTGCCGGTAATGTCATAAGTGTTATGCCAAGCTTTAAACCCACGCCTACAGAGCTTTGGTTGGTGTGCCCAAGTAGGCAGTCAATCACTCCGGCGGTGCGCTTACTTCGCGATGCCTTTAGAGAAAAAAGCGCCGGTATTTTAAAAGCCCTTATTGCAAAAGGGATTATTGATAAAAGCGTGCTTGGCTAATGAAGGACTGATAATGCAAGTTGATGATATTAGAGTGTTTGTGCCGTGTAAAAATTATCAGCAATCGTGCGACTTTTATCAGGCGCTTGGCTTTACTATTGAGCCTGCATCAGCTGATTTAAGCATAGCAACATCAGGTGAATGTAGTTTGTTTTTATACCAATCGTGTTAAGTTATTAGGCATTTATAGCGACAGTTAAATAGCGTGATAACAAGGCATAAATATCGTCATGTAGTTGTTCTACATAAGAAATTTATAACGCTGTTAGCGCTCTATTTAGCACGCTAGAATGATTAAATATTTAAGTCGATTGGTATTAATCGTTACTACAACCAAGAATTTGCTGAAAATTTAATGCTGCAAGTGTGTGTATTAAATATATACGAAGCCTTTAACACTATTAGTAAGTTAACTCACTTTGATATTCGCTTTGAAGGGATAAAACAAGAGCCGTGGGGTAAAGTGATTTATTTATGGGGACCATCTGGTGAGCTTTTACACATTACAGAGCTCAATTAACTTAAAAAATGCCACCCATTTTAAGCTGGTGGCATTACCTTATTATTAACTTAGTTTTTCATTAAAAAACGCTAAGGTACGCTGCCAAGCAAGTTCTGCTTTTTGCTCATCATAACGCCCAGTAGAGTCGTTATGAAAACCATGATTAGCGCCTTCGTACATGTGCATAGTGTACTCAACATTGTTAGCTTTTAAGCTTTTTTCATAATCAGGCCATGTAGCGTTAACGCGTTTATCAAGCTCACCTAATTGAATCATTAAAGGCGCTTTAATATTTTTGTGCAGTGACTCACTGGCAGGNCCGCCGCTAAGTAATTAACAATATAACCACCAAAACAAAAGCCTACAGCGCCGAGTTTGCCGTTACTATTAGAATGATTTTTTAAAAAGTGAGCTCCAGCTACAAAATCGTTTTGAATTTTAGCTCTGTCCATGGTTTTTTGCATGGCGCGGCCTTCATCGTCATTGCCCGGGTAGCCACCAAGCGCAAAGAGTGCGTCGGGTGCAAAGGCAATAAAGCCTTTTTTGGCTAAGCGCCTTGCTACATCTTTAATATATGGGTTTAAACCACGGTTTTCATGAATAACTAATACAACCGGCAGTTTACCTTCAATTTTGCTAGGTACTGCTAAGTAGCCTTTGCCTTTACCATGCCCGTTTGGCGAATCAAATTCTTCGTAGGTGGCTTTAATATCACCATCGTTAAATGATACTTGCTCTGCAAACGCATAATTAGGTAACAGGGCACTGGTTAGTACGCTCATTGAAAAACCAAGTGCAGCTAACCCACCTAGTTTTTTCATAAATGTACGTCGGTCCATTAAACCGTGGGCGTATTCGTCGTACCAATCAAAGGCTTCTTGCGGGATATGATCTGATTGCGGGGTATTCATGGCTGCTCCTTAACTTTACTATGTATATTTATTATTTAAATACCATAACGTATTAGGGATAAAAAACGAGCAATACTTTTCTCAATTATTAGGACTGTTGAAGTTATCCGTCAAGCAAGCAAAGGAGCACATTCCTTTGCTGTGTGGAAATCAAAGAAACCATTTCAATGTGATTTAAATCTTTTACCTCATACATGCTCACTTTTGAGTTGTTAAGAGTAAGCAACCTATTATATGGACTCACTTTGTCTGTATTACTTGAAAAGATGTAAGTTTGCCTAGCATGCGGGGTCTTATTTAGATTATTTAATATATCGAGTTTAGTTAGAGGTACTTCACTTTTTTCAATTATCTTAGCCGCGACTTCGCTTAAATAATCATCGCCTAATAGTTTGCTATAAATAGGGTGTGATAAGTTAGCAATTGTGTTTAGTGCGGCCTCAAAATTAATCATTGGGGCATAAAGTATATGCTTACTAATGTTCAGCTTAGATGCCAACTCAACTCCCGCAATTGCGCCCATTGAGTAACTAATTAAGGAAATATCAGTGTAGTTTTCTTTATTTACATAATTGACTAGCACATCAAGCGAGTTTAAGCCAAATCTAAACTTCTCGTATTGATTACTTGCAGGCATCACTATCACATTTTTTCCAGTGACATGGCTAAGCCATCTTGCTTGCATGGTGTAAATCAAGCTATCTACGCCATACCCCGGAAAGATGATTAAAAGCCCGCTATTATGGTTGTTTGGTAAATTATCTGAAGTAAGTTGGTATTCAAAAACCTCATCTTCAGTGCTTCCTTCAACAATCAAACTTAACGAAAGTGTATTACCATCGAGTAGGTAGCTTTCGATATCCTTAGGTGAGATAAACCTAAAATCAAGACAATCTACTTCGCTGCTACAGTAATGGGTTTGTACTCCAGATAAAGCGATAGAGCTCTCAAATTCTTTAGGGAGAACTTTCTGCGGAGGCTTAGCTATTTGATAAGCAATATAGCTCTGGCACCCACTTAAAAAAATAACTAAAGAAATAATCAGTATGTATAAGCGCATTAAAGTCCCTTTAATTTTCAAGCTAAAATTTTTTGATTAGTTAATGCCTGACTTCCCTTCATCTTCGCCTATCAAAAAGTCGAGCCCCACAAAGGCGAACGATATAGCAATGAAGCCAAATAGCATTAAGTTACGGTTATTCTTTTTAAACCAAGTGTGGTTAACACAGCAAAAACAATAAATAGAATAAGTTGTACAAGTGGCATAGTTACATCCTTTTATGCGTGGGTGTCCATATACGTGCCTAACTTACCAGCTTAAAATAATTTAAACAATTGACTTAAAAATAAAAAGCTCGGGAAATTCCGAGCTTTTTTAGTGAGTTATCTAAGTGACGTGTTACGCCATAGCGTCGTTGGCTACAGGGTATTTAGGGTCTTCAACAATGTTAACCTCAACTAAATCACCGGCTTTTTGTAATAACTTGGCAGACTCTGGGCTCAAATGGCGCAAATACAACGTTTTATCTAATGCTTTATAACGCTCACTTAAACCATGTATGGCTTCAATACCTGATTGGTCGCACACTCTGGCATTGGCAAAATCTATACACACATTTTGTGGGTCGTTATGTGGATTAAACCCTTCTTTAAACGAGGTTATTGAGCCAAAAAATAGATTACCCGTTACTTGGTAGGTTTTTTCGCTTTGCGATTCATCACTGCATTTAATACGGATTTCTTTTGCAGAGTTCCATGCATAAACCAAGGCAGAAATAACAATACCTATGCCTACGGCTACGGCTAAATCGAGTAATACGGTAACGGTAGATACCACAATAATGATAAATATTTCAGACTTTGGAACACGGCCAAATAAGCGCAAAGATGACCACTCAAACGTAGCAATAACCACCATAAACATAACGCCAATTAAAGATGCCACCGGTATCATTTCAATTAAGCTTGGAAAAAACAAAATAAATACCAGCATAAATAAAGCGGTAGCAATACCTGCTGCACGCCCTCGGCCGCCTGAGTTTAAACAGACCATGCTTTGGCCAATCATGGCGCAGCCACACATGCCACCAAATAAACCGCTTAAAATATTGCCCGAGCCTTGCGCTACCGACTCACGATTACCTTGGCCGCGGGTTTGTGTTATTTCATCAATAAGCGAAAGCGTCATAAGGGTTTCTATTAGCCCCACAGATGACAAAATAAGCGCAAGCATGAGCACGGTAATAAGTGCATCGAGCGAGTCGCTATTGGTTAAATCCCAACTAATTTGCGGAAAGTGAAAACTCGGTAATGCACCTTTTAAACTGCCATCAAGTGGGTCGATGGTTTCTTTTAAGCCCTCAGCTACTTTTTGCGCTTCGTTTTCTTGCCATTTAGCCGTAATTTGCGCATCGGTTGGGCGCTCAAGCGCAATATTTTGCGCCACTTCGCTGTATTGCCCATGAGGTACTTGATTTTTTATAGCTGCAAAGTTTTCAGTAATGATCTCTTTTTCAATCATTGAAGTACGCTGCGTGTGCACAACATCGCTAACAAGTTTTGACTCAAGTGGCGTTAAGGTGACCAGCGCTGTACATACTGCTATTGCAGCAAGAGGGGCAGGAATTGCTTTAGTATAGCGCGGTAAAAAATACACAATTGCCATGGTTAACGCAATTAGCCCCATCATGGTAAGCATAGCTGGGCTGGTTAGTTGCATCCAATCGCCTGCGTAGGTAAACATATCGTGTTGCTTATCGTAAACTACGCGAACGTTTTCTTTAAATTGGCCAAATTGCGCCATACCAATCACAATAGCTAAGCCATTTACAAAGCCAAGCATTACAGGGTGAGGTAACAGCCTAATAAATTTGCCCATTTTAAAAGCGCCAAACACAACTTGCAGCACACCGGTTAATACCACGGCGGCCAGCAAGTACTCTAGCCCAAACATAATAATAAAGGCGGTG
>NZ_AUTO01000330.1:0-18259 GCF_000498055.1 Pseudoalteromonas sp. TB51 | reverse complement strand
ATATTATATCGGGCGACCCAGGGGCAGGTAAAACAACGCTGTTATCTGATTTAGTAGCCAGAATGTCGCAGCGTATGCCATCACTTTACTGCACTGCTGAGGAGTCGTTGTCGCAGTTTAAAAACCGTGTAAACCGCTTAAAGCTTAACTATAACGCCGATGAGCTTTATTTACTTTCTGAAACTAGCGTAGAAACCATTATTGAAGAGCTTGATAAAAATAAAATTAAGTTTGCTGTTATCGACTCTATTCAAGCTGTTGTAACCGACACTGCAAATGGCAGCCCTGGTTCGCCTTCGCAAGTAAAAAGTGCCGCGCAAGCGCTTACTCAGTATTGTAAGCAAAACGATGTCACTATGTTTATTATTGCCCATGTTAATAAAAACAACGAAATTGCAGGGCCGCAAACATTAGTGCATATAGTGGATGCCTTATTGCACATTGACACGAATGATGGACAGGTACGTACGCTTAGAGCTAACAAAAACCGTTTTGGTGATATTGATACCGTAGGCATTTTTAAAATGTGCGAACGCGGCATGCTAAGTGTTGATAACCCCAGCGAGATTTTTTTATCGGGATCAAGTACTGAATCACCAGGCTCTACTATTACGTGTATCCGAAAAGGTAACCGTAACTTATTGCTCGAAATACAATGTTTAACCACCGAAACCGAAGCCGAATTTCCGCAGCGTGTGTGCGTGGGTTTAAACATGAACCGAATAAAAATGCTCACTGGTATTTTACGCAAACACACCAAAACTAAAATATTTCACGATACGTTTTTTAATATTGTGGGCGGCTTACGAATCGATGAAACCGAAACCTGTATTGATTTAGCGTTAGTAACCGCGCTTTTAAGCAGCTTAAACGAGTTTGTTGTACCGCGTACAACCTGCATTATGGGTGAGCTTAGTTTAAACGGCGATGTGCGCCCAATCGACAGCGGTGTACCACGGGTTAAAGAAGCGGCTCAGCATGGGTTTACTGAAATATTTATTCCGTTTCGTAATTACCATAAATCGATGGAAGGACTAGGGGCTAAAATTACGCCAGTAAAAACCGTGCACGAGTTACTGAGTTTAATTAATTAACGCTTACAGCGGCTGCTGTGCAATGTTACTCTTGAGCAAACACAATTTATATACAGATCAGAATAAGGAAATAGCATGAAAAAACTCGTAATAGCCATAGCCATTGTTGCAGCTGGCGTAGGCGGTGTTAGCTACGCAAACTATGTAGCAACTCAAGAAGTACGTACCGAAGTAGACAAGCAGCTTGCTTTAGTGAGCGATCAAACCGGTGCAACATTTAAATACGCGGGTTTATCGGCAAGTGTTATTTCTCAAAGTGTTGAAATTACGAACATGGAAGTAATTAGCCCTGAAGGTGATAACGTAGCGCATATTCAAAGTATTGAAGTAACCGGTTACGAAACCGATAAAATATCGCCACATACATCGTTTACAGTAAAAAGCTTTCAGTTCGATAAAGACTTTGTAGCAAAACTACCTGCAGATACAAACGAAATGCTTGCCTCTGCAAGTTACGACTTAAGCTCATCGCTCGATTACGATGAACAATCTGGCGACAGCGACGTAGTTTTAAAGCTTGATGCAAAAGATATTGCTAGTTTTAATATGGATGTAGGCCTTGCTAATTCTAAAGCATTAATGGACGCATCCCTTGCGATAAGCAAAGCACAGCAAGAAGCAGGTGACACGCCGCTTACGTACGAGCAAGAGTTACAACAGCAAACCTTAGTTATGCAAGCTATGAGCAAGCTTGAGCCACGTAATATTAATTTAGTACTTAATAACCAAGGCAAATTAAAAGAGCTATTTGTGAGCGAGCTTGAAAAACAAGGTATGACGCTTGAGCAAATGCAAATGACGCTACAGCAACAGTTACAGCAAGCTCCCGTAACTGAAGAAATAGCACAGGCGCTGACTGATTTTGCCAAAGGTTTAAACTCATTAAGCATATCGGCAAAATTGCCTGAAGGTAAAACCATGATGGAAGTAAACCAGCAAATAATGATGTTAGCTGGCCAGCCAGAAGAGCTAGTTAAATTTGTTAATTTAGAAGTTAAAGGCGAGTAAAGTCGTTTTAGCTTTGTAGTTGCCTATATGGTTGGCTGCAAACAATGAAGTTGTTAGAGCGTGGGTATATCTCACGCTTTTTTGTGCAATATAATAATCTGTTTTTAAATGCTTTTTCATTGGTTGAACTGCTTGTTTTTTAGTCTCTGTTTGGCTAGTGTATTAGTTATACATACGGAAATGGACCTAATTATGCGCTTATTTTTAATTCTTACCCAAGTAATAATCTTATCGCTTTCGCCTGCCTTATCAGCTAAAACTAATTTTGAGCACATTATCAAGGTGGAGTCATGCTCTTCGGAAAAATGTAAGGAAGAGTTTAAAAAACTAAAGCGATACTCACGTCAACAGATCCCACTTGCTCAAGAGATGTTGGGCACTTTTTATTATAATGGTTATGGTGTAGAGCAAGATTTAAAAAAAGCAAGAAGGTACTTTTATGAAGCCGCTCGTTGGGGGCTGCCTAATAGCCAGTTTAAACTTGGTATAATGATGATTGAAGGCCAAGGTGGTGAAGTTAATAAAAGCCTTGGCTTTACAAACTTACGACACGCCGCTAAAAAGTTACCAAAAGCAAATTATTATATTGCAGCATATATGCTAACTAATAACCCGACAAAAGATGATGCTTTAGAAGCAAAAGAAAAGCTAGAACTGGCAGCAAATAAGGGCTATGTGAGGGCAAATTTTTTACTAGCTAAAGTGTATGAATCAGCAATTTTAGGTCAATCCAATAAAGAAAAAGCAATTAAGCATTATAAAAAGGCGGCTATAAAAGACCCAAGGGCAAAACTAAAGCTTGCCTCTTTAGGCATTGATTTACCAAGAGAGCCTGAAAATAAAGATATTGAGCGTATAACCGTTGTTAGAGAAAAGCAAACAATGGGTAATTTTATCACTAATATAAAAAATATGCCTAGTATGCGAACCGCCGTATCGAGTCGTATTAAAGGAGGTAAATGCGAGGATAGCATCAGCTGTGAAAGTATAAGTGGTTATGAAAACTTGAAACTGTTTAAGCAAGGCGCTACTCAAGGTTTATAATGGGCACCTAGGTAAATGCGTTGAAATGAGAGCCTAAAGTTAAGTTAGCTTTAAAATAAAAACACCGTATTTATTTTAAACACGGTGTTTATTTAATTATTTTTTACACTTCATCTTTTAGTGAAGAATACGCGCTCTAATTGTACCTTCTACTGCACTTAGCTCTTTAAGTGCAACTTCTGACTGATCGGTATCTACATCAATAACTACATAACCAATTGATTCATCAGTTTGTAAGTACTGAGCGGCAATATTAATACCGTGCTGGGCAAACGCTTGGTTAATTTGTGTAAGTACGCCAGGGCGGTTGTGGTGTACGTGCAATAAGCGGCTACGGTTAGCAAGCTCTGGTAGCGAAACCTCAGGGAAGTTAACCGCTGTAATAGTTGAACCATTATCTGAGTATTTAGCTAATTTACCGGCTACTTCAATACCAATGTTTTCTTGCGCTTCTTGGGTTGAGCCACCAATGTGCGGCGTTAAAATAACGTTGTCGAATTCACGCAGTGGCGATACAAATTCTTCTTCGTTAGATTTTGGCTCAACAGGGAATACATCAATAGCTGCGCCGCTTAGCTTTTTCTCGCTAAGTGCTTCGGCAAGTGCATCAATATCCACTACAGTACCGCGTGAAGCGTTAATTAGTATTGATCCTTGCTTCATTACGGCAAGTTCTGCTGTGCCAATTAGGTTTTTAGTTTGCGGTGTTTCTGGTACGTGTAAACTAATAATATCAGCGCGCTGTAAAAGCTGTGTTAGGTTATGAATTTGTGTTGCATTACCTAAAGAGAGCTTATCTTCAATGTCGTAATACTCTACGTTCATACCTATATTTTCAGCCATAATACCAAGCTGTGTACCTATGTGGCCGTAACCAATAATCCCGAGCGTTTTACCACGCGCTTCAAACGAGCCGGTTGCTGTTTTTAACCAGCCGCCACGGTGCGCTGCTGCATTACGCTCTGGAATACCACGTAATAGTAATAGTATTTCGCCAAGTACAAGTTCAGCCACTGAACGAGTGTTTGAAAACGGTGCATTAAATACTGCAATACCGCGCTCGCGAGCTGAGTTTAAGTCAACTTGGTTAGTACCAATACAAAAACAACCAATGGCTACTAGCTTTTCAGCTGAGTCTAAAACTGCTTGGTTAATATGAGTACGAGAACGAAGCCCTACAAAGTGCACATCTTTAATACGCTCTTTAAGTTCGTCCTCAGGTAGCGATGTTTTTACGTAGTCGATGTTGCTGTAACCATTACGTTTAAGCGTTTCTACTGCGCTTTGGTGAACACCTTCAAGCAAGAGAATTTTAATTTTGTCTTTTGCTAACGATACCTTACTCATAACCTCATCCTATTTAATTTGTGGCCCATTTTTAGTGCCGATAATCACTTTATCAGCGCCGCGCATCGCAAATAGGCCGTTGGTAACTACGCCAACAATTGAATTAATTTGTGTTTCAAGTTGTTTGGCATTACTAATACTTAAATTGTGTACATCTAAAATAACGTTACCGTTATCGGTTACTACGCCTTGGCGGTACACAGGGTCGCCACCAAGTTTTAATAATTCACGCGCTACGTAGCTGCGTGCCATTGGTATAACTTCTACCGGAAGCGGAAAATCACCCAATGTTTCTACTAATTTTGTGTCATCAACAATACAAACAAATTGTTTTGCAACGGCTGCGACTATTTTTTCGCGGGTAAGTGCTGCGCCGCCGCCTTTGATCATTTCGTTTTGGGCATTAATCTCATCTGCGCCGTCTACGTATACATCAAGAGTATCTACATCGTTTAGCTCAAACACTTCAATACCTAACGCGTGTAAACGCGCTGTTGAAGCCTCAGAGCTTGATACCGCACCCGTGATGGTGTCTTTTACTGTGCCTAGGGCATCAATAAAATGATTTACGGTAGAGCCTGTCCCCACACCAACAATGGTGTTTTCTTTTACAAACTCGAGTGCAGCCCACGCAGCTGCTTTTTTTAATTCGTCTTGCGTCATTGTTATGCTCATATTTCAAATGTGTAGTGGGTGTTTATTACCAGTGATAAATTTTATCGGGAGTAATAATGGTTTTAAGTGGAACATCCCACGATTCAATTGGCAGTGCATCTACTTTTTGGCAGCTATGTGCTAAGCCTATAAGTTGCGGTTTTTGCCAATTGTAAGCGTGTAATTGCGCCAGTGTTTTATCGTAAAATCCACCCCCCATTCCTAATCTGTTACCTTGATTATCAAATGCTACAAGTGGCATCAGTAAGTAATCTAAATCAGTTAATGGGCATATTTGAGAGCAGTTCAGCTTAGGCTCCAAGATACCATAGCGATTTGCCCTCATGGGTGAGTTTTTTTCATAGCGTTGAAACAGCAAAGTAGCCCCATTAAATGGGTGTATAACGGGTAAGTAAAGGGTATGGCCTTGTTTCCATAACTCATTAATTAACAATGAGGTATCTAACTCCCCATCGTTACTGAAGTAAATGGCTATATGTTTTTTTGAGACTGTTTTATCGCTATTTAGCTGTTGAGTAAAATTCAACTTTAACTGTGTCGCGGCTTTTTCTTGCTGTTTTTTTGATAGATTATTGCGTAATTGGCGAATAGATTGGCGTATGTGTGTACGTTTATTGCTCATTGTAATTACGCACCTTTGATTAAATAGACACTAAATCAGGAAAAGCTAAGTAAACAGCAAGCACAATAAGTAGTAAAACGGCAGTGGCAATCAGTGAATATAACAAAGTATTGCTACGCGTTTTAACGGGTTCATCGAGCTGCTCGTCAAGCATAAGATCATCTTCTTGCCACTCATCGCTTTCGTCTGTAGGGCTTTTTAGCTCATTGGTTGGAAGTCTTTGTTCTAGCTCTTCTAGTTTTTCTTCTAGGCGGATCAGGCTGCTCGTTATGTAATCAAGGGCATCAAAAATCCGTTCATCACGCTGACTAGCTGCGCTAGGGCTTTGAGTGGGCAGCTCACCTGTGGCTTGTAACTTACTTTTAATGCCTAGGCTTGCCAGTAATTTGGCTTGCTTTAAGGCTTTGTCTTTATTGCTAGGTGCAAAGAGTGCTTTGCCATTAAAAAACTGAGTTACTTTATCTTCAGACGTTTTTAGCTTACTTGCTAAATTTACGCAGGCCGTTTTAGCCTCAGTGCCCTCGGCGAGTCCTACAAACATAACGCGAAAATTATTGGCCATTTACTTATCCCTTAAGCTTTTATTATGCAAAGAGTATATACCTAAAACCGTACGAAATTCGAGGGCTAGCTAATACCAATTTAATTCAAAACACGATTAGTTTAGCGTATTAAATAGCGCATTGACTGCGTTAAAATTATTTATATAAAATAACTGTACGCCGTAAATTCCTTTGTTATTGCACTATTTATTGGGTGCTACGATAAACAACTAAATTAATGCAATTGATATAAATAGTATAATTAGCCTTTGCTTTAGATATAAAAACGGCCCTTAAAAGGGCCGTTTATTATTTAATGCATTTTGGCTTAAAGGCCAGCAGCTGCGCGAAGTGCGTCTGCTTTATCTGTACGTTCCCATGGGAATTCGTCACGACCAAAGTGACCGTATGCCGCTGTTGGTTGGTAAATTGGGCGCTCTAAATCAAGCATTTGAATTAAGCCGTAAGGGCGTAGGTCAAAGTGCTCACGAATAAGCTCAATTAAACGACCTTCTTCAAGCTTGCTTGTACCAAAGGTTTCAACGCTGATAGAGGTAGGCTCTGCTACACCAATTGCGTAAGATACTTGTAGCTCACACTTATCAGCAAGGCCTGCAGCCACTACGTTTTTAGCTACGTAACGTGCAGCGTATGCAGCTGAGCGGTCAACTTTTGATGGATCTTTGCCTGAGAAAGCACCACCACCGTGACGTGCCATACCACCGTATGTATCTACGATAATTTTACGACCTGTTAAACCACAATCGCCCATTGGTCCGCCAATTACAAAACGACCCGTTGGGTTAATGAAAAATTTAGTCGCGCTTGTAATAAGCTCTGCAGGAAGTACCGGCTTAATGATGGTTTCCATCACGGCTTCTACTAAGTCATTTTGCGAAATTTCTTCAGCGTGCTGAGTAGAAAGTACAACTGCATCAATACCTACTGGCTTGCCGTTTTCGTATGCAAAAGTTACTTGAGATTTTGCATCTGGGCGTAACCAGTTAAGCTCGCCGCTTTTACGTACTTGCGCTTGGCGCTGTACTAAACGATGTGAGTAAGTAATTGGCGCAGGCATTAGTACTTCTGTTTCGTTACATGCATAACCAAACATTAAGCCTTGGTCGCCAGCACCTTGTTCTTCTGGGCTAGTACGGTCAACACCTTGGTTAATATCAGGAGACTGCTTACCAATAGTGTTTAAAATTGCACACGAGTCTGCATCGAAACCCATGTCTGAATGCGTGTAGCCAATTTCACGTACTGTTTTACGTGTAATTTCTTCAATATCAACCCATGCGCTAGTGGTAATTTCACCACCAACCATAACCATACCGGTTTTTACGTAAGTTTCGCACGCAACACGGGCATGAGAGTCTTGCTCTAGGATAGCATCAAGTACCGCATCAGAGATTTGATCGGCGATTTTATCCGGATGACCTTCAGAAACAGATTCAGAAGTAAATAAATGTTTTGCCATTGTATTTCTGCTCACAAATATTGCGCTTCACAAACGTCGGTATTAGCGCTAAAAAATTAAGGGGCGTATTTTATCTAAAACAAAACACCTTGCATAGTGTTTTTACGCCTAGACGTCTAAATAAAATGAGTAATAACTTTTTGGTCTTAAAAAATATTCATAATAGCCCATTTTTATGGGGTTTTTAATTGCACACTGCACCCACATTAAGTAAGAATGGTTGCTATAACAGCTCTTAAGTTACTTAAGGGTATTAACGAACACATAAGTACCCGCGCAAATACACATAAAGGTAGGAGAATTCATGCCATCTCGCAAAGAACTTGCAAATGCTATTCGCGTCTTGTCAATGGACGCAGTACAAAAGGCCAAATCTGGCCACCCTGGAGCCCCAATGGGCATGGCCGATATCGCAGAAGTATTATGGCGCGATTATCTAAAGCATAATCCAACTAATCCAGAGTGGGCTGACCGTGACAGATTTATTCTTTCAAATGGCCACGGTTCAATGCTTATCTATTCTCTATTGCACCTAACTGGTTACGACTTACCACTTGATGAAATTAAAAACTTCCGTCAAATGCATTCTAAAACGCCAGGCCATCCTGAGTACGGTTATGCACCAGGAATTGAAACTACTACGGGCCCACTAGGTCAGGGGATCACAAACGCGGTAGGTATGGCGATTGCTGAAAAAGCGCTTGCTGCACAATTTAACCGTGAAGGCCACGACATTGTTGATCACTACACGTATGCATTTATGGGTGATGGTTGTTTAATGGAAGGTATTTCTCATGAAGCATGTTCACTTGCTGGCACATTAGGCCTTGGCAAGTTAGTGGCTTTTTGGGATGACAACGGTATTTCAATCGATGGTGAAGTAGAAGGTTGGTTTAGCGACGATACACCAGCACGCTTTAAAGCGTACGGCTGGCATGTAATAAGTGACGTTGATGGCCACGACAGCGATGCTGTTAGTGCTGCAATAGCAGAGGCTCAAAGTGTTACTGACAAACCATCACTAATTTGTTGTAAAACAGTGATTGGTTACGGTTCACCTAATAAATCTGGTAGCCACGATTGTCACGGCGCGCCATTAGGTGATGACGAAATTACAGCATCTCGCGAATTTTTAGGCTGGTCTGGCGGTGCATTTGAAATCCCTGATGATATTTACGCACAGTGGGATAGCAAAGAAAAAGGTCAACAGCTTGAATCTAGCTGGGACGAAAAATTTGCGGCATATGCAAAGGCATACCCAGAGCTTGCAGCTGAATATAAGCGCCGTATTAACAACGAACTCCCAGGCGATTGGGCTGAAAAATCTCAAGCGTACATAGAGCAACTACAAGCAAACCCTGCAAATCCTGCATCTCGTAAAGCGTCGCAAAATGCATTAAATGCATTTGGCCCGTTATTACCAGAATTCATGGGTGGCTCAGCCGATTTAGCTGGATCAAACTTAACAATTTGGGATGGCTCTAAAGGGCTAACTGCAGATGATGCAAGCGGTAACTACGTTTACTACGGTGTACGTGAGTTTGGTATGTCGGCAATTATGAATGGTATTGCGCTTCATAAAGGTTTTATTCCTTACGGTGCAACGTTCTTAATGTTTGTTGAATACGCAAAAAATGCGGTACGTATGGCTGCGCTAATGAAGCAACCAAGCATTTTTGTATACACGCACGATTCAATCGGCCTAGGTGAAGATGGTCCAACTCACCAACCGGTAGAGCAAATTGCTAGCATGCGTTTAACGCCTAACTTATACAACTGGCGCCCATGTGACCAAGTTGAGTCGGCAATTGCATGGCAACAAGCTATTGAGCGTAAAGATGGTCCTACATCACTTATCTTTACTCGCCAAGGTCTTGAGCAACAAGCGCGTGACGCACAGCAATTAGCAGATGTTAAAAAGGGCGGTTACATCCTTAGCTGTGACGGCGAGCCAGAGCTAATTATTATTGCAACAGGTTCTGAGGTACAACTAGCACAAGACTCTGCAACAGAGCTACGCAGTCAAGGTAAAAAGGTACGTGTTGTATCTATGCCATGTACTGATGTATTTGAAGAGCAAAGCGCACAGTACAAAGAAAGCGTACTACCGGCAGCCGTTACACGCCGCGTAGCAGTAGAAGCAGGTATTGCTGATTACTGGTACAAGTACGTGGGCCTAAATGGCGCAGTAGTAGGTATGACCACCTTTGGTGAGTCGGCACCTGCTGGTGAGCTGTTTGAGTACTTTGGCTTTACAGTAGAGAACATTGTAAATAAAGCAAACGCGTTGTTTTAACCGTTAGCTTTAATATTTTAAAGCCCGCCCTGTGTAAAACAGGGCGGGCTTTTTTGTTTGCTAACTGAGTTATAAAGTGGCGTAGTAGCCTTAAGCTACTGCATCACACTGCTTGAAATACGTAGTACTTTTTTAGCTTAAAGCCTTTTGAGCTTGAATTTCAGATGAGTAATTTTCACAGCGCTTTTCTTGCAAGGCTATGACCTATCAGGCAAGGTGGTGGCCGATTAAATAAAATAATACAACAGGAGTGAGGATGTCTCAGTTTGAAAATGTAAGCGTAATTAAAAAAGCGAACGTGTATTTTGACGGTAAAGTATCAAGCCGTACCGTGGTATTTAACGATGGCACAACCAAAACGCTAGGTTTTATGCAACCAGGTGAATTTGTATTTGATACCAGTAAAAAAGAACTCATGGAGCTATTAGGCGGCCAGTGGGACATTTTATTACCGGGCGAAACGCAGTGGAAAACATTTATCGCAGGCGAATCATTTAACGTTGATGCCAATGTGAGCTTTAAAGTAAAAGTGAGTGATTTTGCTGACTATTGCTGTTCGTACAGAGACTAAACGCTAAAGGCTAGACGTCTGAAAGCCCATACTTTATGGGCTTTGCATAAACTTTGCACAACTTATAATTTAAATCAGTTTAAGTAACAAATTAATTTCAAAAATCAGTGCTTTTTCCTTGTGTTAATCTAAATAGCCCCCAATACTATTTATGAGGTAACAAATAAAAGGATACCCTATGAAAATTAATCTTTCTGGTCACCATGTAGACGTTACTAACTCTATTAGAGAGCATATCAACGAAAAGTTTTCAAAAATCGAGAGCCACTTTCCATCACTTATCGCACTCGACATTATATTGTCTAAAGAGCATCACAAAATCCAAGCAGAAATTAGCACAAATTACGAAGGTGCGCGTATATCGGTAAAAGGGGAAAACGAAGTTATGTACCCGGCGATTGCAAGCGCAGCTAAAAAACTCGATGCAGCACTAAAACATCGAAAAGGGCAAATAAAAGCAAATTTACACGAAAAGCCTGTAAGCACAACGCCAGAAATAGCGCACGAAATCATCCAAGAGATGGAACTAAAATAAGATTTAGTCCCAAAGTACTATAAAAAAGAGCCTTACGGCTCTTTTTTATTGCCTTTAATTTAGGTAAGTTATGCAGCCTTCGGTGTTATTAATTATTAAAATTAATAACCAGAGCGAATAACACACATAATTTGAGAAATTAATGCAGCAAACACACACCTCTTGGAAATCTCGATTGGGCGCACTAGGCCCTGGTATCTTAATGGCAACCGCAGCAATTGGCGGCTCTCACTTAGTTGCATCTACTCAAGCTGGCGCGCTATTTGGCTGGCAACTGTTTTGGCTAATTCTCGTTGTTAACGTATTAAAGTACCCGTTTTTTCGCTTTGGTATGGAATACACCCTAGCAACCAAAAACAGTTTAGTAGAAGGCTATAAAAATAAAGGCCCTGTCTATTTTTATAGTTTTATTGGCTTAAATATACTTGCCGCCATAGTTAATACCGCAGGGGTGCTATTACTGACTGCAAGCTTGCTTCATTATGCACTGCCAATAGTGATAGAAGTCACGCTACTGTGTTGGATATTGCTCGGTGTGTGTTTAGCTATTTTATTACTTGGGCACTTTAAAGCGCTCGACAGCGTTGCTAAAGGCATTATGGGGCTATTAACGCTTGCTACTGTTATTGCACTGGTTATCGCGTTTAGTAATGGCCCAATGGCACCAGCTGACTATATTGGCCCATCACCTTACGAGTTGGCTATGCTGAGCTTTATGGTCGCGTTAATGGGCTGGATGCCGGCACCCATAGAAATATCAGCCCTTAGTTCGCTGTGGCTTAAAGAAAAACAAACTCAGCAAACGGTTACTAAAAGCCAAGGTTTATTCGATTTTAACGTAGGCTATTGGCTAACAGCCTGTTTAGCATTGGTATTTTTTAGCTTAGGTGTGCTGGTGCAATATGGGCAAAGCAGCAGTATTGAGCTTGGCGGTGTTGCCTTTGCTAAACAGCTTATTGATATGTATGCACTGACTATTGGCGAGTGGGCAAGGCCACTTGTATCAGCCATTGCTTTTTTATGTATGTTTGGTACTACACTCACCGTGCTTGATGGCTACGCACGTACACTTAACGAGTCACATAAACTACTTGGCTTTAAGCAATCTAAACACAGTTTAAATATTTGGTTAGTACTGCAGGCCTTTGCCGGTATGGCCGTTATTTTATTTTTTAAATCGGCCCTTGGCCCAATGCTTACCTTTGCTATGACACTTGCTTTTGTCACTACCCCCGTTTTTGCATGGCTTAACTTTAGCCTAGTGCGCTCAGAGCCCGCCATTAAACACAGCGTACTATTGCGCAGCTTAACGTGGTTAGGCTTAATGTACTTGGTTGGTTTTGCTGTTGCGTTTGTGGTGTGGAAGCTAGCAGCTTAATAAAAATAGCTATTTACTTTAGGGCTTTAATTAAAGCCCTAAAGAATTAAATTCAAGGGTTAAATGGGGTGTAAATGGATATTAGAACAGACGCGCTTTCAAACCCACACATTATAAAGTTTCTACAAGCGCATCATAACGATATGCTAAAACACTCACCTGTTGAAAGCGTACATGCACTTGATGTAACTAAAATCACTCAGCCCAATATAACTTTTTATAGCTTATGGATTGATAATAATTTAGCGGGTGTTGGCGCATTAAAAGCGCTCAATGCCACGCATGGCGAAATTAAATCCATGCGCACCTCTAGCAACTATTTACGCCAAGGCATAGCCGCTAAGTTACTCACCCATATTATTGAGCAAGCAACACTGCAAGGGTATAAAAAGTTAAGCCTAGAAACTGGAACAGCAAAAGCATTTTTACCTGCGCAAAAGCTTTACACTCAATTTGGTTTTAAAGAGTGCGAGCCGTTCGGTGATTATCAGCTAGATCCGTATAGCTTGTTTATGAGTAAAGTGCTTTAAAGTGAGTAGGGGATATTATGGTTTATAGCGTTGAACTGAAAGCTCCAGCACAGGATGAATTTGCTAATTTACGTACACAAGTAAAGTGGCAAAACCCTGACGATAAAACATTAAAAGCAAGCATCGAAAATTCATTGTTTTGGGTCATTGTATACGACACGGATAAGTTAATAGGCACTGGCAGAGTGGTTGGTGATGGCGCAATGTATTTTTATATTCAAGATATAATTGTTGCGCCAAGCTATCAAAAACAAGGCATTGGTCATTTAGTTATGACCCACATTGAAAACTACCTAAGCAGCACCAGCCCTAATGGCGCTACAATCGCTTTATTAAGTGCTCACGGTAAAGAAAGCTTTTATACACAATATGGTTATGTAAAGCGTGACGGCGATGTTTTAGGGTTAGGAATGTGTAAGTTTATTAGCAAGTAATAATAAATATTGCTGAATTTTTTTATATTTTACATTAACGCGGTAAGTCGGGTTGTTTCTGGTAAATTCATCATTATTGTCGGATGGTGTGGCTTCGCCACTTATCCGACCTACGTCAAAGGTAGGTTGGTTAAGCCAAAGGCGCCACCCAACAACGTTATAGGTTCACGCCTGAAGCTCCGCTGCTAGTTCTGAGCCTTCGTAAATTAACATTCTAACTCAGCTCTTTAATCGCTTTACTTATCCCAGCTAAACTCTGTGGTTACATGCGGTTATCAATCAACTGTTTTATAAAATCAGTTGATTGATAGTGCGGCGAATGCTCAACGAGTTGTGAGTTTAGCCAATCTAGCCTAATTGCTACTCATTTGAGTAAACAATAATTTCATCAGAATTTGGTAATTTATAAAATCCAACATTTTTTGATTGTTTACCCATGAAATCAATAGCATATTTCATCTCTGAAATTGTTCTTACTGTAGAAAACTTATCTTTAAAACATGCTGAGAATTCGTATGTGAAAGATGTTGACTGATCATAACCTCCCAGCTCTAAAAGGTTATATTCAGTAAAAGGATCTGGCCCTAAAATTTGATGAGAGGTAATAAAAGGCACCCTAGAGTCTTGTGATTTCCAGTCATTCAAGCATTTAGCTTCAACATTGCTTGCTAATAAATAAATGCTTTCATCCTTTTTAGAGTCACTTATAAAGATAGTAATAAAAACCATATTGATAATAAGTGATGCAAACAAAACTAATTTTAATATATTCCTATTATTCATTTTAACTCAGCTCTTTTATCGCTCTACTTATTCCATCCAAGCTCAGCGCATACATGCGATTGTTCATTAACTCTTTTATAAAGCCAATTGATTGATAGTACGGCCAGTGTTCAACCGGTTGTGGGTTGAGCCAGGCGACTTTATCAAAGTGGTTTGTGACTCGTTGTAACCATGCACTGCCGGGCTCTTCATTGTAGTGCTCTACTGAGCCGCTGGGGTACGCTATTTCGTATGGGCCCATAGTGGCATCACCTACAAATATGACCTTGTAGTCGCTGGTAAATTTATTAATCAGCGTCATGGTGTCGATGATGTTTGAATGGCGACGCGCATTGTCTTGCCAAACGTGCTCGTATAAGCAGTTATGAAAGTAGTAAAACTCTAAATGTTTAAACTCGCTGTGGGCGGCGCTAAATAGCTCTTCGCAAGTATGAATGTAGTCATCCATTGAGCCGCCAATATCAAACAGCATTAATACTTTTACCGCATTGTGGCGCTCGGGTGCCATTTTTACATCCAGCATGCCGCCTTGTTTGGCAGTAGCGCGAATGGTCTCGTTTAAATCAAGGGTGTCACTTGCGCCTGTGCGGGCAAATTTACGTAATTTTTTAAGGGCGAGTTTAATAGTACGAGAGCCAATTTCGCGATCAGAGTCTAAATTGCGGTATTCGCGCTTATCCCACACTTTTACCGCTTGGCGATTACGGTTACCCTCTTGCCCTATACGCACGCCTTCTGGGTTATAGCCGTATGCACCAAAAGGTGATGTACCACCAGTGCCCACCCATTTATTGCCGCCTGCGTGGCGTTTTTGTTGCTCTTGTAAACGCTCTTTTAGGGTTTTCATTAGCTCGTCGAGCCCACCCATGGCTTTTAGCTGGGCTTTTTCTTCATCGCTTAGGTGTTTTTCAAACTCTTTGCGCAACCAGTCTTTAGGTAAGTTGTGCTGTTGTTTTAAACTTTCGAGCAAATCAAGGTCGGCAATACCGCTAAAATAGTCGCTGAAGGCTTTGTCGAACCTGTCAAAATGGGTTTCGTCTTTTACCATTATGGTGCGGGCTAAATGGTAAAAGCCATCTACATCGGCAAATATAACGCCTTTTTTTAAGGCGTTTATTAAATCGAGTAGCTCGCGCAAGCTTACCGGTAAGCGGTATTTGCGCAGCGTGAAAAAAAACTGTACTAGCATGTTAGCGACGGCTCATAAACGCAAGTTTTTCGATGAGGCTTATGTCTTGCTCATTTTTAAGCAGTGCGCCAAACATCGGCATTAAGCCGCCTTTTTGGGCTTTATCGTGCAGTGTTTTAGCGTCTATATCTTCGGCCATTAAAAGCTTTAACCAATCCAGCAGTTCGCTGGTGGAAGGTTTCTTTTTAAGACCGTTGGCTTCACGTAAGTTAAAAAATACTTCGAGTGCTTGGCGAACTAAATCTTGTTTAACGTTAGGGTAGTGCACATCAACGATTTGCTGCATTTCTTCGCTGCTTGGAAAATCAATATAGTGAAAAAAGCAGCGGCGTAAAAATGCGTCCGGTAATTCTTTTTCATTATTGGAAGTGATGATCACAATAGGGCGTTCTTTCGCTACAATGCGCTCGTTAGTTTCGTAAACATGAAACTCCATTTTATCAAGTTCGAGCAGTAAGTCGTTCGGGAACTCGATGTCGGCTTTGTCTATTTCGTCGATTAAAAGCACTGGGCGTTTGCCGTTAAGTTCAGCGTAGTTAAACGCTTGCCACAGCTTACCTTTAACAATGTAGTTGCCAATGTTATGTACGCGCTCATCGCCTAATTGGCTGTCGCGTAGGCGCGATACCGCGTCGTATTCGTACAAGCCCTGTTGTGCTTTAGTGGTTGATTTAATGTGCCACTGAATAAGCTCGGTATCTAAGCTTTTAGCAAGCTCTTCAGCCAGCATGGTTTTACCTGTACCTGGCTCACCTTTAATTAATAAGGGCTTTTCAAGCATAATAGCGGCATTTACAGCCTGTTTAAGCGAGCTGCTAGCGATGTAGTTGTCGGTAGAATTAAATTGCACGGGTTCCCCTTACCTGGTCTGATCAGTGTTGTATGTGATTATAATGCCATAGTTAATCTGCAGCTCCAAGGTAGGCAAAGCGTGGAATAGTGTGTCCATCTTTTTCAACGGTTTCTAAAAACATACTTAGTGGGCGTGCCCACATGCCGTACTCGCCATACAGGGCTTGGTATATAACTAGTTGCTCATCGGTTTCACTGTGTGTTGCTACGTAAAATACTTTGTATTGTGGGCCTTTGTAGTGTTGATATATGCCTGGTTTGAGGGAAAGCGGTTTTATTGCTGTAGTCATGTTTTGATCTCTTGTATAATTGCGTTTGCTTTTTATTATGCCAAAGAATACACCAACACTATGAATTATATTTCGCTCGATGATCACAAAAAAGCCTGGGTTTTTCGTCATAAAGACCTCCCTGTATCTGAAGAAGACGCTGCGCGTATTAAGCCAATGACCAGCGAACGTGCTGCGGTGCTTTGGAGCACTATGGTGAGCCGCGAGTTCGACCACCCCGATTTTTTTGATAAAACTGATTGGTGCGGTAAAGAAGAAAGCTTTAGCGATGAAGTAAATTGGGAAGATGCGTGGGAAAATGGCGACGAAAGCTTACCACAAGCCATTTTGGATCATTTAGATTGGCAGGCTAATACCACCGTATATTTTTGTATGGCACGCGATAACGTTATAGAAACCACCTTTGATGTATTTAAACGTAATTGGCAAAACTTTATGTTTTTAGCTGATGGCAGTTTATTAATTGGTAAAAAGCGTAATACCGTGGTGCAATTTTTAGAAAGCGGCATTGCTAAATTAGGTGAAAAGCCAAGCGCTTAAATTGCCTAGTGCGCTTAAAAAATAGCCGCTATTGTGCTATAAAACAGCTACCTAATTGTTTTTTGAGTATAACTATTGGTAGCGAAGAGTCAGCTACTTGCAGCTCAGCAGCAAGAAATATGGCAAAGTGATGCGCAAAAAGTGCTGTATGCACAATTGTGCAATGCGTTTTATCAGCGAGAGGTACAGCGCTTAGTTGCTGAGCCTAATGCTGATAAACTACGCCGCCAATTAAAAAGCTTACCGTATTATATAGAACGGGCGGCGACTTTGGTTGCCAATGGGAGTTCGCCGTTTACGCTCGACTCACAAAATGGCTCTTGGCTTGAAAAACAAAAGCCAACACCGCCAGAGGTTAACGCTCAGGCAAATGAACTTTTTTATAAAAAATATGCCCAAGTGGGGCTAATAGTGCCGGTGTTAATAAATAGCCATGACCAAGTGAGGCTAAGAATAGACAGCATAGATCAAGTAAGCGACAATAAACTGCACTGTAATGAACTAGGCTGGTTTGATTTTTTTGGCAAGGGCCTAGAACAAGCAAATGCGCAGTTGGTAAAACCCAGTAAAATGAGTTTAACAGCGGCGTGTTGCGGGCATCAGTGGCAATTTTCAAAACGCTGCGCACCTAGGTTGCTTTCACTTAGAGAAATGCTATTAGCGGGTAATATTAATTGGCGTAATATAAAACGCCCACGAGCCTAATTTTATTTAAAAACGAATAGGGAGTGTTAAATGCGGTTTTTTCAGCTTGGCCTGTTGTGCTTAGCACTGTTTATACAATACCGACTTTGGTTTGGCCATAACGGTGTGCAAGACTATACGCGTTTAAAAGCAGCCGTGGCTTCTCATCAACAAACTAACGAAAAACTAATTAAGCGCAATAAAGTACTCACCGCCGACATAGAAGATTTAAAGCTTGGCCAAGAAGGCATAGAAGAGCGCGCTCGTAACGAATTAGGAATGATTAAACCGGATGAAACATTTATACGTGTTTTACCGGGCAAACAACATGAAAAATAATAATTCAATAGCTGCCATTGTACCCG
>NZ_AUTO01000329.1:0-13242 GCF_000498055.1 Pseudoalteromonas sp. TB51 | reverse complement strand
AGGCAGCAGAATGCAGCACAGTGCACCTAAGCAGTATATTAAATTGGCAGGAAAAACTATTTTAGAGCATACGCTCTGTAAGCTTTCGCAATTACAAAGCTTAAGCCAAATAGTTGTAGCCGTTAGTCAAACTGACCCTTATTTTGACTCGCTTGCGCACATAGACTCNNNCTCGCGAATTTTACGCGCGAACGGCGGGCAAGAGCGAGCAGACTCAGTGCTTAATAGCTTATTATTTTTAGAAAATAACCCTCCTGAATGGGTGCTGGTGCACGACGCAGCCCGCCCCTTAGTCACTATTAACGATATTGAAACCTTAATAGCGCATTGTATAGCCGACGACGAAGGCGGTATTTTAGCAAGCAAAGTAAAAGACACCATAAAGCGTGGTAACACGCATAGCGAGCAAACCGTGCCTCGTGATGATTTATGGCAAGCGCTTACACCGCAGTTTTTTAAATATGACGAGCTTAAAAATGCGTTGCAACGTGCGCTTTGTGAGGGCGTGACTATTACCGATGAAGCCAGTGCCATTGAGTGGGCAAATAAACCCGTTAAGCTAATTACAGGGCGCAGCGACAATATTAAAATAACCACGCCGGAGGATTTAGACCTAGCGGGGTTTTTATTAAACAAACAACAAAACGAGCAAGCATTATGATTCGAATTGGCCATGGTTTTGACGTACACAAATTTGGTGGCGAAGGCCCAATAACAATTTGCGGCGAAAAAATAGATTACCCGCAGGGCTTTTTAGCACACTCAGATGGCGATGTTGCTATTCATGCATTATGCGATGCTATTTTAGGCGCGTTGGCAATGGGCGATATTGGTAAGCATTTTCCGGACACGGCGAGCGAGTATGAAAATATAGATAGCCGTATTTTACTTCGCCATGTTGTAAGCCTTGCCAAAGAGCAAGGTTATGTACTGGGCAATGGCGATGTCACTATTGTGGCGCAGGCTCCTAAAATTTTGCCACACATCCACGCTATGCGCACTAATTTAGCCAGCGATTTAAATTGCGAGCTTTCACAAATCAATGTTAAAGCGACCACCACCGAAAAGCTCGGCTTTGAAGGGCGTAAAGAAGGTATTTCTAGCCATGCGGTGGTTATTATGAGCAAAGCGCCTGAGAGTACAGCAAGCGCATGAGCGATTTAAATTACCTATACGGTGTACCGCTTTCAAAAGCAGACTTTAAAACCGTTGCTGAAGATTTTATGGTTGATGAAGACCTCGGCATAGAATTTACCGGCAGTGGTGAGCATGTATGCTTACAGGTCGTTAAAAAAGGTGAAAACACGCAATACGTGGCTAAGTTAATTGCACAAAAGGCAGGAGTGTCACCGCGCGAAGTAAGCTATGCCGGTATGAAAGACCGCCACGGCGTGTGTAGCCAATGGTTTAGCGTAAAAGTACCCATTAAAAAGCACATTGATTTTAGTGAACTCAATAGCGACAGCATTTTTGTGGTTTCGCAACAGCGTCACGAACGTAAATTACGCACCGGTTGCCACAAAGGAAACCGATTCACTATTACGCTTCGTAATGTAACCCAGCCGCTTGATATTTTATGCCGCATTAATGCTGTACGTGCCGGTGTGCCTAACTACTTTGGCGAGCAGCGCTTTGGCCGCGATGGGCATAATTTAGTTATGGCCGAAAAAATGTTCGCCGGCGAGCGCATTCGCGATAAAAAACTACGCGGTATTATTATCTCCGCTGCCCGTTCACATGTATTTAATCAAATAGTGAGCTTACGTGTTAAAGAGCATGGGTTAGCTAAAACCATGCACCGTGAAGTATTTATGCTAAGCGGTAGTAACGCATTTTTTGAAGATGCAATAAGCGATGAAAACATAGCACGTTTAGCCTCTGGCGATATTATGATGTCGGCTCCTATGGTGGGTAAAAGCGAAAAGGGCTTAACTGATCAAGAAAAAATATGGCTAAAACCATACCAAGCATGGTGTGAGGGCTTAGGCGAATTAGGCCTTAAAAATGAGCGCCGTATGCTGCGCCTCATTCCGCAAGATTTAACCATAGAAACACTAGACGAAACGACTTTAAAATTAAGCTTTGGATTGCCTAAAGGGTGTTTTGCTACCGCACTTTTACGTGAGCTGGTGGATTACACCGATGCAAGCCCTAATGAGCGAAAAGAAAAGGATAGTCAAAATGAAGATACTGCTAAGTAACGACGACGGTGTAAACGCTAAAGGGATTGCTGTTTTATACCAGGCTCTTACGCAAATTGCCGATGTAACCCTTGTAGCCCCTGATCGTAACTGTAGTGGTGCCAGTAACTCGTTAACGTTAATAAACCCGCTGCGCTCTACCACGCTTGAAAACGGCTTTATATCGGTTAATGGCACACCTACTGATTGTGTTCATTTAGGGGTTAATCAGTTAGTTGATGAAACGCCTGATTTAGTCGTAGCAGGTATTAACCACGGCGCTAATTTGGGCGATGATACATTGTATTCAGGCACTGTGGCAGCGGCGACCGAAGGGCGCCATTTAGGCTTGCCTGCTATTGCCGTGTCGCTTTGCTCGCACCATGGTGAGCACTTTGAAACCGCAGCAGCTGTGACCGTTAATATAATTAAAGGGCTGGCATCGCACCCCCTGCCTAAAGATCAAATTATCAACGTAAATGTACCTGATATCCCTCTAAGTGAGCTAAAAGGGGTGCAAGTTACGCGTTTAGGTGCCCGACATAAAGCCGAAACCATGACCAAACAAACGGACCCATGGGGGCGTGATATTTTTTGGTATGGCTCGCTTGGTATTGAAAGCGATGCCGGTGAGGGTACTGATTTTTACGCTGTTAATAATGGCTATGCTTCAGTTACACCGTTAAGTGTTGATATGACAGCAAAAGAAAGTATTGAAGCGGTTGGGCAGTGGTTAGCTGAAATGGAGATAAACCGTGCTGGCTAATTACTCGCGCAGTGCTATTGCGCTTTCTAAGCTATTAGAGCAAGAAGGGGTAGAAGACAAACAGGTATTAAAAGCCATTGCTGATATACCACGTCATGCCTTTATTGATGATGTACTAAAACATAAGGCGTACGAAAACACGGCGTTGCCGATAGGGCAAGGGCAAACTATTTCGCAGCCTTATATTGTGGCGCGTATGACCGAGCTGCTTCATTTGGCTGGCGTACGCGACAAAGTGTTAGAAATTGGCACAGGCTCTGGTTATCAAACCGCAGTGTTAGCCAAGTGTTTTAATAAGGTGTATTCGGTCGAGCGTATAAAAGCACTGCAATGGCAGGCTAAACGCCGTTTACATCAACTTGATTTATACAATGTAACCATGAAACACGCAGATGGCTGGCAAGGCTGGCAATCGCAGGCCCCGTTTAATGGTATTATAGTTACCGCGGCCGCATCAAAAGTACCTCAAGACTTACTTGCACAACTAGCTGATGGCGGTGTACTCCTTGCTCCCATTGGTGAGCAAGAACAAAAATTAACCATGGTTATTCGCCAAGGCGATAGCTTCACAGAGCATGTTATTGCACCAGTTCGGTTTGTCCCTCTCGTCCCTGGTGATATTGAATAGGAATTCACGTTGAAATTGTTTACTAAGTTATACGATATGGCCCTAGTGTGGGCAAAACACCGCTTTGCTGAGCGCTATTTAGCAGCCATGAGCTTTGCTGAGTCTGTTTTTTTTCCGGTACCACCGGATGTAATGCTTGCTCCTATGTCGCTTGCTCAGCCAAGTAAAGCGTGGCGCTTTGCAAGCTTTGCAACAGTTGCTTCAGTACTTGGGGGGATTGTAGGTTACTTTTTAGGTTACTGGTTATTTGAGCCTGTTGTACAGCCCTTTATTGAGCAGATGCACTGGCAAGAAAAGTTTGAAACAGCGCTTACATGGTTTAAAGAGTATGGGGTGTGGGTGGTATTTTTAGCGGGCTTTTCACCTATCCCTTATAAGGTATTTACTATTGGTGCAGGGGTATTACAAATGGCATTTTTACCATTTTTAATAGCGTCTGCCGTTGGCCGCGGTGCGCGTTTCTTTTTAGTTTCTGCTTTAATGAAGTGGGGCGGCGTTAAAATGGAGCAAAAATTACGTCAATATGTTGAAGTACTTGGTTGGGGTTTAGTTATATTAATAGCGGTTGCTTACTTTTTATTACGCTAACAAGCAAAAGTAGTACTTTTTAAATTTCGGAGCAAAGCACCTTGAATAGTCAGTACGTATTATATGTAATTGTATTTATTGTTGTTTTGCTTTCGGGGTGTTCATCTCGCCATATTCCTGCTCCTGTTAGCAGCCTCAATACTAATGTTAATGATTTTCAAAAAGGTATTAACATTAATGGCAATAAATACACAGTACAAAAGGGTGATACTTTATATTCCATTGCCTTTAGTGCAGGCAAAGATTTTAGAACACTTGCAAAAAACAACTCAATTCCATCACCTTATGTTATTTATCCTGGGCAAGTTATTTCGCTTGTAGCCACCAGTAGTCATGCGATTGCTAGCAATTCACCCGTTAAACAAAAAATAGCATCCACTAAAATAAAACAAAAAACTAACAAAAAATTAAAGAAAAATCTTGATCAGCCGAAACAACGAGAGTATGTTCGAAAACAAGCCAATAAAATAGTTAGTAATGCTAAACCTTCGTCGAGCAGTAAAGTAAAGTGGTTTTGGCCTGCAAAGGGCAAAGTGACTAAACGCTTTTCTAATAAGGAAAACGGTTACAAGGGTTTACAGATTACTAACCGTACAGGGGCTTCAGTTTTAGCCGCAGCACAAGGAACGGTGGTGTATGCGGGTAATGCGCTTCGAGGGTACGGTAATTTAATCATTTTGAAACATAATGATGATTACCTAAGTGCTTATGCACATAACTCGAAACTACTTGTTAGAGAAAAGCAGAAAGTTAAGGCAGGACAAAAAATAGCAGAAATGGGCAAGTCAGAATCTTCGGTCACTGCGCTTCGTTTTGAAATTCGCTACCGTGGGCAAGCTGTCAATCCTGCTAAATACCTTCCCTAATTTTTAGGTATTGATAATTGCTCGGGAGAAGGCTTATGGCTAACGCAGCAAAACTTGACAAAAACACCACCGACGAAAAATTTGATGACACCGCAGTAGAAGAAACTGCAGCATTACTTGAAGAGGTTGATAACGAAGAAGAGATATTTGCAAAAGAGGAAGTAACTAAAAACCTTGATGCAACCCAACTTTATTTAGGAGAAATTGGTTTTTCTCCCCTACTTAGCGCTGAAGAAGAAGTCTTTTTTGCCCGCAAATCGCTACGTGGATGTGAAGCATCTCGCAAGCGTATGATTGAAAGTAACCTACGTTTAGTTGTAAAAATTGCCCGCCGTTATAACAACCGAGGATTAGCACTTCTAGATTTAATTGAAGAAGGTAACCTAGGTTTAATTCGCGCTGTTGAAAAGTTTGACCCAGAGCGCGGTTTTAGATTTTCGACTTATGCAACGTGGTGGATACGTCAAACAATTGAACGCGCCATTATGAATCAAACGCGCACAATTCGCCTGCCAATACATGTAGTTAAAGAATTAAATGTTTACTTGCGTACAGCACGCGAGCTGACACAAAAGCTAGACCATGAGCCAACTGCTGAAGAAATTGCTGAAAGCTTAGGTAGACCCGTAGAAGACGTAACTAAAATGCTACGCTTAAACGAAAAAATTGCCTCAGTTGATATGCCAATTGGCGGTGAGAACGACAGCGCACTGTTAGACATTATTGCCGATGAAAAAAGCGCAGGCCCTGAGGGCGAAGTTCAAAACAATGATATTAACAAACATATTGTTGATTGGTTAGGTGAGTTAAACCCTAAACAACGTGAAGTATTAGCGCGTCGCTTTGGTTTACTTGGCTATGAGCCATCAACACTTGAAGATGTTGGCCGCGAAATTGGTTTAACACGAGAGCGCGTAAGACAAATTCAGGTAGAAGCATTACGTCGTTTAAAAGATATTTTACAACAAGAAGGGTTAAGCACAGAAAGTTTGTTTGACCAGTTCTCGTAACTCCCTTTTATATGTCTATGTGTTTAAAAGCTGAAGGATAAAACCTTCAGCTTTTTTTATGTCTTACGATCCCCAAGAAATACTATTCACTGTGTTATCAGCTTCTTAACCACCGCTCAAGTTATCTATATTTAAAGCAGAGCCTTTAATTTATAAAGAAGTTCGTGTGCTTGACGCGGCGATAGGTTATCAGGGTCAATGGCACTGAGTTGCTCCTCAACCTCTGAAGGCTCAGGCGCAGGTAACTCATTAGCAAATGAAAACGCCTGCTGCTCAGCATTAGGCGCTGTTACACTTTGGTGGTTTTCGAGCAGTTTAAGCTTTTGTTTTGCTTGGGCTATCACGGCTTTAGGCACGCCGGCAAGCGCTGCGACCTGTAAGCCAAAGCTTTTACTTGCTGCACCATCAAGCACAGTATGCATAAATGCAATGGTGTCGTTGTGCTCTATGGCATCTAGGTGTACATTCACCAGCCCGGTTTTTTGCTCGGCAAGTTCCGTTAATTCAAAGTAGTGCGTAGCAAATAATGTTTTAGCAGATATTTTTTGTGCCAGATGATCAGCCGTTGCATAAGCAAGTGACAAGCCATCGTAGGTACTGGTACCTCTGCCTATTTCATCCATTAATACCAAAGATTGCGCAGTTGCATTATTTAAAATTGTGGCAGTTTCGGTCATTTCTACCATAAAAGTAGAGCGACCAGAGGCTAAATCGTCGCTTGCACCAATGCGTGTAAATATACGGTCAATATTACCAATTTTTGCACTATCAGCAGGGACATAACAGCCAATATGCGCCATCAATACGATAAGTGCTGTTTGGCGCATATAGGTTGATTTACCACCCATGTTTGGACCGGTGATAATCAACATTTTACGCTGGCTATTTAGCTCCACAGGGTTGGCAATAAAAGGTTCTTTCATTACTTGCTCTACCACGGGGTGGCGACCTTGTTTAATACTTATATTGTCATCATCGCATAGCTGTGGTTTAGCATAGTTAAGCGTTTGTGCTCGCTCTGCTAAGTTATTCAATACATCTAAATCAGCTAATGCGCCAGCCATCATTTGAAGCTGTTCAATATGCGGGGCTATAAACTCAAATAGCTCTTCATATAATTGTTTTTCAAGCGCAAGAGCTTTTGATTGGCTGCCAAGTACTTTGTCTTCGTGCTCTTTTAGTTCAGGTATTATGTAGCGTTCATTATTTTTAAGCGTTTGGCGGCGAATATAATCAGCAGGTACTAAGTGTGAGTTTGCACGACTTACCTCGATAAAAAAGCCATGCACCTTGTTATAGCCAATTTTTAATGTGCTGATCCCGGTGCGCTCGCGCTCTCTAAGTTCTAGTTGCTCAAGTATATCGGTAGCGCCTTTACTCAAGTTTCGCCATTCATCGAGTTCGCTGTTGTAGCCTGGTGCAATAACACCCCCATCGCGAATTAGTACCGGTGGGTTATCAATAACAGCACGCTCAAGTAAAGCTTGTAGTTCAGGCAGCTCTGGAGAATGGCGAACAATGCTAGCGATACGCTCATCATTAGCATCGTTTAATAAAGCATGCAGTGGTGCGAGTGCTTGTAGGGCACTGCGCAGTCGGGTTAAATCGCGCGGGCGTGCGGTGCATAAAGCAAGCCGTGCTATTACGCGTTCTATGTCACCAATTTCTTTTAATGAATCGTGTAACTCGCCATATAATTGCACATCTAAAATAGCGCTAATGGCATTTAAACGTGAGTTAAGCTCATTTTTATTACGCACAGGTGTATGAATGCGGCGTTTAAGTAAACGCGACCCCATGGCCGTGGCGGTTTTATCAAGTACCTGCGCTAAGGTGTTTTCAAAGCCGCCCGATAAATTAACGGTTAGTTCTAAATTTTTGCGCGTTGCCGCATCTAATATAACTGCGTGCTCGTTATGCTCAAGCGTAATAGCGCGAATGTGAGGGAGCGCAATACGTTGTGTATCTTTTACGTATTGCATTAAACAACCCGCAGCGACCAAAGCAGCATGCGCTTTATCTACACCAAAACCAACTAAATCTTTGGTGCCAAACTGCTCGCACAGTAAGTGTTGCGCGGTGTCTAGGTCAAACTCCCACTCAGGGCGTCGGCGTGCCCCTTTTATATGCTCAATTAAGTGTGTGTTTTCAAAGCTTTCACAGTATAAAAGCTCAGCGGGTGCTAAGCGCTGTAGGGTTGAAGTAAATGCTTCGTCGGTGTTAACTTCAACTACGTTGAAACGCCCTGAATTTATATCAAGGTAGGCAATACCGTATAGCCCTTTTTTATTTTGCCATACGCTAGTGAGTAAGTTATCTTGGCGTTCTTGCAATAGCGCTTCATCTGAAATAGTACCCGGAGTAACGATACGTACGACTTTGCGCTCTACTGGCCCTTTACTGGTTGCAGGATCGCCAACTTGCTCACATATAGCAATCGATTCGCCCATTTGCACTAAACGAGCTAAATAGTTTTCTACTGCATGATAAGGGACACCCGCCATAGGGATAGGATCGCCGCCGGCTTTACCGCGATGCGTTTGCGAAATATCGAGTAGTTGGGCCGCGCGTTTAGCGTCGTCAAAAAAGAGTTCATAAAAATCCCCCATACGATAAAACAATAAAATATCGCGATGCTCTGATTTTATTTTTAGATACTGCTGCATCATAGGGGTTTGTTGTTTTATAGTGTGCGGTGCATAAAGATCAAACGACATGTATTTACCCAAAGGCTGAATATGGAATTACATCAAGAGATTAAAACACTTGCTGCGCAATTGGGCGTTATTTTAACGGATAAACGCTTATGGATCACTACCGCTGAATCATGTACTGGTGGCGGAGTGAGTTATGCGCTTACAGATACGCCAGGTAGCTCAGGTTATTTGGGCCGCGCATTTGTTACTTATAGTAATGAAGCTAAGCATGAACTGCTTAATGTGGCCAATACTACGCTAGAGCAATTTGGTGCGGTGAGTGAGCAAACAGTAAAAGAGATGGCTTTTGGTGCCGCAAGCGTTGCCAAAGCTGATGTTGCCGTGGCAATTTCGGGCATTGCTGGGCCAGGTGGCGCTACGTCCGATAAACCAGTTGGCTTTGTGTGGTTTTGCATACAAATTGCCAATGAACAATTTACGTTTAAGCAAATATTTAACGGCGATAGAGCGCAAGTTAGAATGCAAGCTATTGAATTTGCATTGAAAAGTACGATCGAGAAGATAAAATTATAAATTTCACTTGATACTGTGATTTCATACAGTATACTTGTTCGCATTAGCCGGATTTGGAGAACAGAATGAACGATAATAAACAAAAAGCGCTGGACGCTGCACTATCACAAATTGAGCGTCAATTTGGTAAAGGATCAATTATGAAACTGGGCGATAACAAAGCCCTAAATATTGATGCTGTATCTACAGGCTCACTTGGGATTGATATTGCTTTAGGCATAGGCGGTTTGCCTATGGGGCGTATTGTTGAAGTGTATGGCCCTGAGTCTTCAGGTAAAACAACGCTTACTTTGCAAGTTATCGCGCAGGCTCAAAAAGAAGGCAAAACATGTGCCTTTGTTGATGCTGAGCATGCTCTTGATCCGGTATACGCACAAAAGTTAGGTGTTAACATTGATGAGCTGTTAGTTTCTCAGCCAGATACCGGTGAGCAAGCACTAGAAATTTGTGACATGTTAGTACGTTCAAGTGCTGTAGATGTTGTTATTGTCGATTCTGTTGCAGCGCTTACACCAAAAGCTGAAATTGAAGGCGACATGGGCGACTCGCACATGGGCTTACAAGCACGTTTAATGTCGCAAGCACTACGTAAGCTTACAGGTAATATTAAACGTTCTAACACGCTATGTATTTTCATTAACCAAATTCGTATGAAAATTGGTGTAATGTTTGGTAACCCTGAAACAACAACCGGTGGTAATGCACTTAAGTTTTACGCGTCAGTTCGTATTGATATTCGTCGAATTGGTTCTGTAAAGGAAGGCGATGAGGTAGTCGGTAACGAAACCCGCGTTAAAGTAGTTAAAAACAAAGTTGCACCACCGTTTAAACAAGCTGAGTTCATCATTATGTATGGTGAAGGTATTTCTAAACAAGGTGAGTTAATTGATTTAGGTGTTAAGCACAAAATTGTTGAAAAAGCAGGTGCTTGGTACAGCTACAATGGCAATAAAGTAGGCCAAGGTAAATCAAACTCTATTAAGTTTTTGAAAGAAAACGTAGAAATTGCAGATGAAATTGAAGGTAAGTTACGTGATATGTTGCTATTAAAAGCAACGGTTGAGCCAGAAGATGGCGAAGACGTATTAGGCGCTGAGTCTGACCTTTAAGTGTAAACGTTCTCTAAGCTTGATTTGACCCGAGCTTTAAAAGGCGCTAACCAGCAGTGGTTAGCGCCTTTTTGTGTTTAAAGCACGCTAAAACTATAACCTACAGGCTTTAATAGATGCAGTTTAAATAGCGCTTAGTCATATTTATAGTGAGACTGGCTAACAAGTACGCTTTTTAATTGAGGCGCGTAATAAAAGATGGTATTGCAATTACTTTGCATAAGGTAGGTAGCGCAAGGAGGGGGATAAGCGCTTTAACTTAAAGGGGCTTAAAACAAAAACGGCACTAAAAAGTGCCGTTTAAATTTAAAAGCCGTACTTTAAAAGAGCGACTTATAGCTGCCAGTTTACCGATAGCGCGTAGTTACGCGGCGCACCGTAATAACCTTGAGCCCAGTATAGGCTGTGTAGGTATTTTTCATCTGTGGTGTTATTAACGTTAAAAGTAACCCCAACGTTTTCTGTAATTTTGTAGTTAGCCATTAAATCAAGAATACCGTAAGCATCTTGGTTCGTGGTTACAAGTGCAGCGCCGGTTGCATCTTCAACTTGTACGCGGCTAACAGAGTCTTGCCAACGATAATTTGCACCAAAAGTTAAGCCTTCAACAAATGGTACTTGGTAAGTTGCAGCAAGTTTTAGCTGATTCTCTGGCGTGTAATCTTCAACTAAATCATCACCATCAATACTTAAATTACTAAAGCTGATGCTTGCACTTAAATCGTCGGTTACTTTACCACTTAGCTCAATTTCAAAACCGTCGCTGGTGATACCATCAGCACCATAATAACGAGTATCGCTTGGTAATGAATCAGGTAATGCAACAGCTAGGTTTTCTTGTTTTGCATCAAAGTAAGCAAAGGTTACAAATACTTGATCGTCTAAAAGCTGTGCTTTTAAACCAATTTCGCTACTTTTACCTGTAATTGGCGTCAATTGCTCAGCATTAATATCAAGCTCTTTTTGTGGCACAAAGGTCTCTGTGTAACTTGCGTAGGCTGAAAGCGATTCATTAAAGTCATAAACAGCCCCCACATACGGGATAACTTCGCTGTCGTTACGTGTTTGTTCTACACCATAAGCAGTGCCGGATGTTTCCCAATCAGTGTAACGTACACCTGCTAATACGCTTAGCGGAGCGCTTAATTTAATGCGAGTAGACATATAAGCTGATTGCTGTTTGTTTTCTATGTCACTGCCATTTAAGCCATCAGCAAGGGTTGCTTCAGGTACTACGCCATCCCACGTATCAAGCGAAGGCATGGCTGGGAAGCCGTTGCCCGTGGTGTAATCGTAAAGCGACTGCTCGTTGTAATCCATTTTTGCTTGGCTAACACCAAATGACAGGTCGTGTTCTTGGCCAAATAAATCAAATTTACCGCTGGCGTATAAATCAAATAAATCGTGCTTATCTTCGTAGTCGTAACGGCTTGCGTAACCGGTTAAACCAAGGCCAGTTTCGCTATCTGGTGTGCCATATACGTAAAATAGTTCTGAGTCTTGCTCGTTTTCTATGTGTGCGTAACGCGCTGTTGCAACCCACGTAGCCGATAGGTTTTGCTCAAGTGTTACATATACTTGCTCAGCGCTGTTATCCCAGTAAGACCAATCAGATGCCGTACTTGTAGAGGCGTCGTAGTTTGTTGCTGTGCCATCGGTGTAATAAAGAGGGAGTGCGCCCCAAAGTGGGCTATCGGCATCTTTTTGTTGGTTAACATAGTTGATGCTTAATGTCGTGTCATCGGTTAGCTTGCCTTCGTAAGCAAGATAAGCAATTGTTTTATCTGTTTCGTAACGATCTAGGTATGACTCCGCTTTTTGCTTGGTAAATACGGCGCGCACAGCGTGGTCGTCGTTAATTGGCGTTGAAACATCTACTTCTAAACGCTTGTTGTTCCATGAACCATACGATGCAGATGCATGCGCTTGAGTAATGTAAGTTGGTTTTTTTAATACCATATTTACGGTTGCAGATGGGTTACCTGCGCCAGTCATAAGGCCGTTTGCACCACGTACAATTTCTACACGGTCGTAAATAGACGTATCTAAAGTGCCCTGAATAGAGCCTGAGCTTTGTGGGATGCCTAAACCATCAACCTGAAAGTTTGTTATTTCAAAGCCACGGGCTTTAAAATAAGTACGGTCAGTTTCTATTTGTTCTACAGTTACACCGGGGGTGCTCTCTAGCACTGAGTTAATATCATCTAGTGAAAAATCATCCATTAAAGCGCGAGAAACAACAGAAATACTTTGTGGGGTTTCTTTGATTGTTAGGCCTAATTTTGTAGCAGATTGCGCATCTTCTGTGATGTAGTTTTTATGATGCTGGCCATACACTGCTATTTTTTCTAATGAGTCATCTGTATTTGTTGTAGTTTCTTGTGCAAATGCATGACCAGATAAAACAAGTGAAGTAATAAGGCTTAGCTTAGATAAACGCAAAATTTGTTGGGACGACATGTGTTTTTCCAATAGGTTCAAAAAAAGAAGTGCATAACATAATCTAAATGAGAGTGATTTTCAATAACATACTTGTTGTTTGTGCAAAATAATTAATAGTTATCCGAAATTGTGGGAATTTAGTGGATTTTAGCAACTAAATAGCCACTTAGTTTAGCGCTAAGGTAATACTCCTTAATCGCAAAGAGGGTGCTATTTCTGTACAAACTTTTATCTGAGCTCTTCCAAATGCTGCTATTTAAGCTTGTTTAATCGCTAACCGTGTTTAATTTACTGAAAATCTCAGACAAAAAGGCACCCTTAAATACCATTACTATCACAGTACCATTAAACCTTTTAAACAAAGTTCAAATTGTATAGCTAAAAAAAGCGGCCTAAGCCGCTTTATCACGGCTAGCGCATTTT
>NZ_AUTO01000328.1:0-19854 GCF_000498055.1 Pseudoalteromonas sp. TB51 | reverse complement strand
TAAAGACGTTAAGCGTACTCAGCGAGATTATACATTAGGCTTTAAATTATCTATTGTTGAGCAAGTAGAAAAAGGCGACTTCACCTATAAACAAGCGCAAAGTCATTACGGTATTCAAGGCCGCAGTACCGTTCTGGTATGGCTGCGAAAACATGGTAAATTAGATTGGTCTAAACCAACTTATATAGCCAACATGCCTAAATCGAAAGAAACCCCAGCACAAAAAATTAAACGTTTAGAGCGCGAGATAGAAGAGTTACGCCTAAAGGATTTAATCAAAGATGAAATGATTAATATTATGGATGAAGAATATGGAGCGGGCTTGCGAAAAAAGTACATATCCGAGCTATCACGCGCGCAAAAGAAAACCATCAAATAAAGCTTACTCCGTTATGCCGTGCATATGGCGTAACGCGACAAGGTTACTATCAAGCTATGCGCAGAATAGATGCTCGGAATAAAGAATTGGAGCCAGTCAAAGAATTAGTGATGTACTGGCGGCAATTCATGCCTCGTATTGGTGGGAAGAAACTTTATCTGATGATAAAGCCAGACCTGCAAGAGCGTGGCATTAAACTAGGTCGTGATTGTTTTTTTGATTATTTGAGAGAGCATGACTTTCTTGTAAAACCAAAGAAAAATTACACTAAAACAACAAACAGTAACCATTGGATGCGCAAGCATCCCAATTTACTAAAGGAATACATGCCTACTGCGGCCGAGGAAGTCTTCGTTAGTGACATTACATACGTAAAGTCAGCGCAAGGCGTGCATTACCTATCGTTAGTCACTGATGCTTACAGTCGAAAAATAATGGGTTATGAGCTGAGTGATGAAATGAAAGCAACCGATGTAGTCAGAGCATTAGAAATGACAATTAAGCAACGCGTATATAAACGTGATGCCATTCATCATTCAGATAGAGGTTTACAATATTGCTCTGAAGTATATCAAAATGCGCTATTAAAAGAGGGCATTAGACCATCGATGACCGATGGGTATGACTGTTATCAAAACGCATTAGCAGAGCGTATTAACGGGATATTAAAGCAAGAGTTTTTACTGTATAAATGTCGCAATATGGCAGAGTTAAAACAGCTCGTTGAAGAATCGATATTTATATACAATGAAATGCGACCGCACTTAAGTTTGGATATGAAAACACCAAATCAAGTGCATAAAAAAGACCTGGCGCTTTCGCACCAAGCCTTTCATTAAAACCGTCAACCTATTTCAGGACGGGACACATAAACCTTTATTTAAGCTTGCCGTCTAGCTCTTCAATTTTAGCTTTCCAAATTGCAGGGCCTTGCGTGTGTGCGTTAGCACCTTCGCTGTCTACAGCAACCGTAACTGGCATATCTTCTACTTCAAATTCGTAGATTGCTTCCATACCTAAATCTTCAAAGGCAACCACGCGTGCTTTTTTAATTGCTTTAGATACTAAGTATGCCGCACCACCTACCGCCATTAAATAAACAGATTTATGCTCTTTAATCGACTCAACTGTAGCAGGACCACGCTCAGCTTTACCTATCATGCCTACAATGCCGGTTTTTTCTAGCATCATATCGGTAAATTTATCCATACGTGTTGCGGTAGTAGGGCCTGCAGGGCCTACGGCTTCATCACCTACAGCATCAACTGGGCCAACGTAATAAATAAACTTATTATCAAAATCAACGCCCTCAGGTAAACCTTCACCTGAATTGATCATATCTTGTAAGCGTTTATGAGCAGCATCACGGCCTGTTAAAATAGTGCCTGAGAGTAAAACAGTTTCTCCCATTTTCCACTCGCGGGTGTCTTCTTTAGTTAACGTATCTAAATTAACACGGCGAGTTCCTTCACCTACTTCAAACGTCACTTCTGGCCAGTCTTCTAGTTTAGGTGCTTTTAAATCTGCAGGGCCTGAGCCGTCTAGTGTAAAGTGTACGTGGCGCGTAGCAGCACAGTTAGGGATCATCACAACAGGTTTTGATGCCGCATGCGTAGGCGCTGTTTTTACTTTAATATCAACAACCGTTGTTAAACCACCTAAACCTTGCGCGCCAATACCTAGTTTGTTAGCACGTTCAAAAATTTCTAAACGCAGTTTTTCTTCCGTTGTTTCTGCACCGCGCTCCATAAGCTCATGAATATCAACCGGGTCCATTAACGACTCTTTTGCCATTACCGCTGCTTTTTCGGCGGTTCCACCAATGCCTATACCTAGCATGCCTGGCGGGCACCAACCAGCGCCCATTGTCGGTAGCGTTTTTTCTACCCATGCAGCAACATCGTCAGATGGGTTTAGCATAACCATTTTACTTTTGTTCTCTGAGCCGCCGCCTTTCGCTGCAACCATTACTTCTACTTCGCCACCCGCCACTAAATCAATGTGTACAACTGAAGGGGTATTATCTTTAGTGTTTTTACGTGTGCCAGCAGGGTCAGCTACAATAGAAGCGCGTAGTGGGTTATCTGGATTTAAATATGCGCGACGTGTGCCTTCATCAACCATTTGTTGTACGGTTAAATCTGTTTTATCCCACTTAACATCCATCCCTACTTTTACAAAACAGGTAATAATACCCGTGTCTTGACACAATGGACGCTTGCCTTCAGCCGACATACGCGAGTTAATTAAAATTTGCGCGATTGCATCTTTTGCAGCCTTGCTTTGTTCTTTGTTGTAGGCTTTTTCTAGCGCTTGAACAAAATCAAGGGGGTGATAAAAAGAGATATATTGCAACGCATCTTCAATGCTATCAATAAAGTCTTGCTGACGGATTGTACTCATAGTGGTTCCTTAAGTTAGCGTTACGCTTAAGCGTAATCTATACCAAACCGGTGACGGTGGTTTGCACTGTTTTAATTACAACGTAGATTTGATACTAAACGCTGCCAAAAAAATTTGACTTATGATACCCTCCCAGCCCGTTTCGAGCCAGTTCTTAAAGGGGCAGTAAATGCTAAACAATGAAAAAAATTGTGTAAAATTAGCCATAACACAAAACTGCATTGATGTTTTCGCGCATTTTGCGCATTTACCCTATGCCGTATTACTAGACTCAGCCAATAGCGAGCACATAAATAGTCGCTTTGATATTATTGCGATAAAGCCTCACGCTATTTTAGAAGTAAACAATAATCAAAGCGTATTTAATCAGCAGCTTGACTCGCGTAGCCCCTTTACAATAATGAACGAAGAACTAAGTAAACTTAGCGGGCAAAAAGCCGCTAATAACCTGCCTTTTAATGGCGGCTGGCTTGGTTATTTTGGTTACGATTTAGGGCGTATTATTGAGTACATGCCACGCACGGCAAAACACGATATAACGTTGCCACAAATGGCCATTGGCCTTTATTTAGATGCGCTGATATTTGATAAACACCAGCAAAGCTGGTTTTACGTTTCTCAACCTGAAGTGAATCGTTTAGCGCTTTACCAGCAATATTTAGCAAACGATATAGTACCAGCACAGTTTTCGCTCACCAGCGATTGGCACTCAAATATGAGTGAGCATGAATACGCTGACAAATTTGCGCAAATACAAGATTATTTAAAAAGTGGTGATTGCTATCAAATCAACCTAGCACAGCGCTTTAGTGCCGGTTTTAAAGGCGACCCTTTCCAAGCCTACAAAGTATTACGTGAGGCTAATAAAGCGCCATTTTCTAGCTTTATTAACCACCCACGTGGCGCCATTTTATCAATATCGCCAGAGCGCTTTATTGCAGTTCACGACAATATAGTTGAAACAAAACCCATCAAAGGCACTTTGCCACGCATGGCAGATGCAATCGCCGACCAACAGCAAGCCAGAGCCCTTGAAAACTCAACCAAAGACCGCGCAGAAAATGTAATGATTGTTGATTTACTGCGTAACGATTTAGGTAAGGTTGCAAAACCTGGCTCTGTAAAGGTGCCCTCACTTTTTGCTATTGAGAGCTTTCCGGCAGTGCATCACTTAGTGAGTACCGTAACGGCAGAACTGGATGAGAGCAAAACGTGTGTTGATCAACTTGAAGCAGCATTCCCCGGTGGGTCAATCACCGGTGCGCCTAAAATCAGAGCTATGGAGATAATTGAAGAGCTAGAGCCTCATAGGCGTAGTATTTACTGTGGCTCTATAGGGTATTTAAGCGCCTGCGGTAATATGGACACCAGTATTACAATTCGTACATTGGTTTGTCATAACAAACACATTTATTGCTGGGCCGGTGGTGGTATTGTCGCTGATTCTAAAGTCGAATTGGAATACCAAGAAACATACGATAAAGTGAATAAAATACTTCCTTTATTAAAACAGTAGAACGCTTTGAATAGTGAACATATTATGGCGCGGTTTCAGCTAAGCCCTACTGCTGCGCCAAATCAAATAAAAGATACCCGTAAAAAGCGTGCCAGTGCGGTTATGCTGCCTATTATTGATGTTGATAACCACGCGCATATTTTATTGTGCAAACGCCCTACTTATTTACATCATCACCCTGGGGAAATTTGTTTACCCGGCGGTAAATTTGAGCAAAGCGATAAACACCTGCGCACCACAGCGCTTCGAGAATTACACGAAGAGCTTAATATAGCGCCAAGTAATGTTAAAGTGCTCGGGCAGCTGCCACAATACTCTACCCTAACAGGCTTTAGCATTAGCCCATTTGTGGGTTTACTTGATAAACACACAGTATGGGAGAACGATTATAATGAAGTGCAAGCTAGCTTTTTACTGTCACTTACCCAGCTTTCAAACGAGGCAAATTGGCAACCCATTCCTTTTCAACGTTTTGGCAAAACCATCACCTTGCAAGGGTTTAGTACGCCGCACGGATTACTGTGGGGAGCAACGGCTAGTATTATAAAAAACTTTNCCCTACCAGTGTAAAACTTACGGCTAAATAGTTACATAATATAGAATTAACGTTATGATACTCGACCGTTCAAAGAACAGCTTTCGGGCTGAGTAAATAAAGTAGAGACCCATAGTATGATCAGTGCATTTGATATGTTTAGCATTGGTATTGGCCCATCGTCGTCACATACCGTTGGCCCAATGCGTGCCTCGCGCTTATTTGTTAATGACCTACAAGAGCAACAACTTTTAACCTCTGTTACCGATATAAAGGTAGAGCTTTATGGCTCACTGGGTCAAACCGGCGTAGGCCATGGTTCTGGTAAAGCCGTTATATTAGGGCTTGCCGGCTACGACCCAGAAACAATAGATGCCGATTTAGTTGACGATATCCTTGCCACCATTGAAAAAGAGCAAGTGATATACCTCAACCAAACCCATAAAGCGAACTTTCCTAAGCAAGGGGCTATTGTTTTTCATCGCCGCAAAACCTTACCTAAGCACTCTAATGCAATGGAAATTATTGCCTCAAACAATGGCGAAAAAGTATATAGCAAAGTGTACTACTCTATTGGCGGCGGCTTTATTGTTACCGATGAAGAATTTGAAAACGAAAAACAAGCAGCCCTTGATATACGCGAACAAAACCCGGCTCCTTACCCGTTCGAAAGTGCAAAAGATTTACTAGAGCTGTGTAAAGAATCAGGCTTTAGTGTATCTACTTTAATGATGCATAACGAAAAAACGCTGCGCAAAGAAGACGATATTAAAGACGAGCTGTTTAATATTTGGCAAGTAATGAAAGCCTGTATTGAACGTGGCATGCGCACCGAGGGAATTTTACCAGGTGGTTTAAAAGTTAAACGCCGTGCACCTAGTTTGTATTTAAAGCTAAATGTAGAAGTGAGTAATGACCCACTCAGAGCAATGGATTGGGTGGATTTATTTGCCTTAGCTGTAAATGAAGAAAATGCCGCGGGTGGGCGCGTAGTCACGGCGCCAACAAATGGTGCTGCGGGTATATTGCCGGCCGTTTTAATGTACTACCACACATTTATTAAAGAAGTGGACCGCGACATAGCCACACGCTATTTATTAACCGCAGCGGCTATTGGTATTTTATACAAAAAAAATGCCTCTATTTCGGGCGCAGAAGTAGGCTGCCAAGGTGAAGTCGGTGTTGCCTGTTCAATGGCTGCCGGCGCACTCACCGAAATTGTTGGTGGTAATGTAGTACATGTTGAAAACGCCGCCGAAATAGGCATGGAGCATAATTTAGGCCTAACTTGCGACCCTGTAGGCGGATTGGTACAAGTACCGTGTATTGAGCGCAATGCCATGGGCGCCATTAAAGCAATTAATGCCTCTCGCCTAGCAATACGTGGCAGTGGCGAGCAAAAGGTGTCGCTTGATAAAGTGATTAAAACCATGCTCGATACTGGTAACGACATGAAAACCAAATATAAAGAAACCGCACGCGGTGGATTAGCGGTAAACATTATTGAATGTTAAGCGTATAAAAACAAAAAACCGCGTATTTTAGCAATACGCGGTTTTTAGTATTTATATAATTAAAGTCTTACTATTTTACTGGCAGTTCTATGTCGGCAAATAACGCATCAACATCTTCTTGATTACGTAATAAGCTTGCTCGCTCTACTCGCTCTTTAGTTAAATGCGGGGCAAAACGCTCAATAAAGTCATACATATAAGTACGTAAAAAACTGCCCTTTCTAAAGCCAATTTTAGTTGTGCTAGCTTCAAATAAATGGCTGGCATCAATACACACTAAATCTGTGTCACTTAATTGATCAACGGCCATTGAAGCGACGACACCTACACCTAGCCCTAACCTTACATAAGTTTTAATTACATCGGCATCGGTTGCAGTAAACACAATGTGCGGCTCAAGGCCGTGCGCATTAAATGCTTTATCAAGCTCAGAGCGACCAGTAAACCCAAATACATACGTAATAAGCGGATACTGCGCTATATCGGCAACCGTTAAATTGTCGGCCTTTTGTGCTAGAGGATGATCTTTTGCCACCACAATGCTGCGGTTCCAATGATAGCAAGGCAGCATAACTAAATCTGAGTATAAATGAAGTGCTTCAGTTGCAATGGCAAAGTCTGCGTCACCGCGCGCTGCCGCATCAGAAATCTGTTGTGGTGTACCTTGATGCATATGCAGCGAAACAGCTGGGTATTTTTTCATAAAGCCCTGAATAACACTAGGCAAAGCATAACGAGCTTGCGTGTGTGTAGTGGCTATATTTAGTTTACCCTGATCAGGCAGCGTGTGCTCATTAGCAACCGCTTTTATACCTTCGACTTTAGATAAAATTTCGCGAGAAATGTTAATTATTTCTTCGCCGGCACCTGTAACATGCGTTAAATGCTTACCACTGCGGCCAAAAATTTGTACACCTAGCTCATCTTCAAGCATGCGCACTTGTTTAGATATACCAGGCTGTGAGGTAAATAAACTCTCAGCAGTTGCTGATACGTTTAGCTTATGGTTTTGAACTTCTACGATGTATCTAAGTTGTTGTAATTTCATGGTTGCAGTTTTTAACGTTATTATTAAGCTTATATGATGGTAATACTAAGCAAAACCAAGTTTAATTTAGTTAAAACTTGGCAAAGTAAGCACGTATATTTTCATTATTTAAGCATTAAGGCTAGCATAATAAACCCGCTGCAGATAGCGATGTTTATTCAGGTTCAACTTATAATACATTATTCTTATATCTAATTTTTAACATATTTTTAAGTTAATCAGCGCAAAGCTACCCTCAAAGCATATATTTGATGTAATATAAAAAAATAGATTATGAATCCGAGAATTAAGCCATGATCGTTTCGATTATAATTGTGCTTATAGTGGCACTGATAGTGATTGCACTGTGGGTAAGCGCTGTACAGCAGCATAAAGAAAAGCAAGAAATTGAACGTCGCAAAGAATTAACAAAACAAAAAGCGATAATTGAAGAAACCGAAGAAGCACTTATGAATAGCGCTAATATACCGCTTTCTGAAAACATTATACGCGTTTTACAACGTAGATGTTACGAAGCACTAAACGCTATGGTGAACCATTCACCTAATTCTAAAGCATTAAAAAGCAGAATGAACGAAGCTAAAGAAAAGCTAAGTGGTGCAGTACAAGGTAATAGCAGCGACAATTTATCGTTACCAAGTAACGATAAGCAGTTAGTCTCGTTAATTCAGGGCATAAAAAAGCTTAGAGTTATTATGCGCTCTGAGCACAGTAAAGGCCGTGTAGATAGCCAAGTATTTGCAGCAGAAGATAAACGCCTTGAAAAGTTACAACTTAGAATTAATATAGAAAGCCAAATTAAACGCGGTTTATCTGCTCGTTCAGCGAGCATGGTGGGCTCTGCTAGGCAATATTTTGAAAAAGCCTATGCCACACTTAGTGCCGTTACCTATTCTGATGAATACGTAAACGCAAAACGCCAAGAAGTTGAAGCCTATTTAGAAGAAATAAGCACCGAACTAAAAGCATCAAATGCCACTGCCTTGAAGAAAAAAGCAGAAGCAGAGCAAGATGACTTAGACGTATTATTTGCACCTAAAAAGAAATGGTAATTTTAAATACCCAAAAGAAAGCCCATACATAATGTATGGGCTTTTTTGTATCTGTTAAGCTTTTACCAATGGGTAAATACTAACGTATTTTGAGGCACTACCTAGCGCTAACCTCGTTATAAACGCTCATTTACCACAACATAGATACGCAAGGTATAACAATGCAGTGGCAATGAGTGATAGCCACTAAATAATAAATGTTTACCCACCCTCAAACTAAGCCTCTTAGTTAAAAGAATGGGTATTAGCTATTACGATAAAAATGCAAACTTGATAATAAATAACGCTGTTAGAATCCACACGCTAATACTAACCTGATCGCGTTTACCACACAGTACTTTAACCGCAGTGTACGATATAAAACCAAGAGCAATACCGTGCGCAATAGAGAATGTAAGCGGCGTCATAAGTAGTACCACACTTACCGGAATTGCATCGCTCATGTCATCCCAGTTTACAAACTTAAGGTTTTGCAGCATTAATACCGCAACGTATAAAATAGCACCCGCTGTTGCATAAGCCGGCACCATTTGCGCAAGCGGCGCAAAAAACATCATTAGTAAAAAGCATATACCCACAACAACAGCTGTTAAGCCAGTACGCCCACCAACNCAACCGATACACCGGCTACAGACTCAATATAAGAAGTAGTGGTAGAAGTACCTAACATTGCCCCCGCAATAGTAGCTGTACTATCAGCACTTAAAGCACGACCTAAACGTGGCATATTGCCTTTTTCATCGGCTAAGCCTGCTTTTTGAGTTACCGCAACTAACGTGCCTGATGTATCAAATAAATCAACAAACAAAAACGCAAAAATTACACTCAGCATAGAAAGCTCAAAGGCCGCTGCAAAATCAAGTTGCATGAAGGTAGGTAAAATAGACGGTGGCATTGACATTACGCCGTGGTACTCAACTAAGTCGAGGCTTAACGCAATGCCCGTTACTAGCAAAATGCTAATAAGTACGCCGCTTTTTATATCACGATAAAGCAAAGCAGCAATGACAAAAAAGCTTAAAATAGCTAATAAAGGACCTGCCGAAGTAATATCGCCAAGCTGTACTAATGTAGCTGGGCTTGAAACAATAATGCCTGCATTTTTAAGCGCAATTAACGCTAAAAACGCACCAATACCAGTGGCAATAGCCTGCTTTAAAACCAAAGGAATAGCATTAATTATCCACTCTCTGACCTTAAACAAACTTAATATTAAAAATATACAACCAGACATAAATACCGCACCTAATGCAGCTTGCCAGCTATAACCCATGCCCAGTACAACACCGTAAGTAAAAAATGCGTTTAAACCCATGCCCGGCGCAAGTGCTAAAGGGTAATTAGCCCACAATCCCATAATAAAACAGCCAATAGCAGCCGCAATACAGGTAGCAACAAATGCAGCACCTTGATCCATGCCTGCTTCCGCAAGCATTGCAGGGTTTACAAATACAATGTAAACCATAGTAATGAAAGTAGTGATTCCAGCAATGCTTTCGCGTCGCACATTGGAGTTATTTTCGCGGAGTTTAAATAGAGCTTCGAGCATAATAGACTTGTGATAGTAAAAAGTGACGTAATTTTACCATAAAATTAAGTATAAACAGGACATTTTACCTTGCGATATACTAAACTGTTGACGTAGAAACTATAAAAAAGAAAATATATGAATAAGACTCAACCTAGCGGACAAGACTTAGAGCAGCAATTAAACAATATTTTAGATTTTGTAACACAGCCTACAAACCACAGCGCTGAAAACAATAGTGATGTAAGTGAGCAAACAACACTTAACAAAGCACTGTATTATTTAAAGCATAACCAAGCACCGTTGGCAGCTAAGTGGATGCGCCTTGCCGCAATGGCCGGAAATCATCGCGCCCAGTTTTATTTAGGGTTATTTTTTGTCAAAGGCCAAGGCGTACCAAAAAGCGTATTTCACGCAGCAGCATGGTTAAGTTTAGCCAGCAGCCAAGGCTACGAACCGGCAACCGCTGCTTTAAATGATTTAAGAAAATATATCGACACCAAACGTCTTAAAGACGCTCAATGCTATGCAGCCAGTTTGTATGAGCAAATCCACCAAATTCAGTTTGCCCACTTAATCCCAAAAAATGACTAACTACTGTATAGCTAACAGCTAAGCACTGTAAAACACACTGAAATAACTGTATAGCCATCCCTTAAGTACTGTATAGCGCTGCTACACTTTATACAGTACTGCAAACACCCTCAGCTTTCACCTACACGCCTTAAATTTTAACCGTTTGTTTTTAAAGTGTTATTTTTATTGTTTATTTTTTAAAACAATTAATTGTATAAAAAATAACAAAAAACGCTTGCACACAACAACTGTATAAACTACTGTATACACGTACTGTATATAAACCCAGTGAGTGAGACCTATGCTACAGCCAATTACCGTAAGAACCGTTAAAAGCTACCAACAACATAATGAAAGTGAGTCGGTAAACTTAATAAAAGTAGAAGATGAAATTTCTGCTACGTTTGAAATGCTAAAAGTGTTGCACCAATACAATAGCTCTAACGCGTGGACCTTACTGATTGCGCCCGACCATGTGCCTAGTAAAGCCTTGCTAGATAGCTGCTCTATAGATACCAGTAAACTGCTTGTAATAAGACAAAAGCATTTAGTAAATTTAGAGTATGTGCTTAATTCAGCACTTCATAATGGTAACTTTGCAGCCATTATTACGTGGACCGATATAGTAAGTGAGCAGCAGCTTGTTAATTTATCGCTTAATTTAAACAAAAGAAGCGCTAAGCTATTTTGCTTTACTAAAAAAACCAGCACTACAGCAATATCACTTACTCAATAAGCTTGGTAAAATACATTTTTAATTTATGTTAATTAGTATTTTATGAGTGTAACCAGTACTAGCGCTTGCTTATGCAACAGTCAGCTTAATTATGGCGACTGTTGCCAGCCTTATCATCTTGATATAAAAACCCCAGCAACACCTGAGCAACTAATGCGTTCGCGCTTTAGTGCTTATGCATTAAAAAATGCATCTTATGTATTTAAAACTTACGCCAAAGAAAAACAAGCACAAAACCCAGTAAATGAAATTGCTGACTTTGCCAATAGCTGCCGCTTTGTAAAATTAGTTGTGCGCGATACGCAGCAAAGTGATGAGCGAGGTTATGTTGCCTTTAACGCGTATTATTTTTACCAAAACTTATATTGTGAGTTGGATGAGAAATCAGACTTTATAAAAGAGGACGGTGAATGGCGTTATTTAGAGGGTATTATTAATCCGGTCGCCGATATAAAAGTTGCCAGAAACGACCCCTGCCCATGTGCAAGCGGTAAAAAATATAAAAAGTGTCACAGTGTATAAAATAAGCTAAACACTTAGCATAAAAATAGCTTTTTATTTAAGCGCTACTCTATACCACTAAACATGTTAATAACTGCCATAAACAAAAAATGGACCATCTAGGTCCATTTTCTACAATATTGCTATTGGTTTATTCATCATCATCTAGATCGAACGATTCACGCTGCGCAGGTCTAGCTAAAATCTCAACATAGAATGAAGTAAGCGCCTGCTTTTCGATTTCGCTGATCTTGTTGTTAATTTCAGCTACGTGAACAACTTCGGCATCATCGGCACTGGTGCCAAACTTACAGTCAAACGCCCAGTAATCAGCTTCAACAGGTAGCGTTTTATTGCGCTCTCTTTTCAAATATTTTTTCACTTCATGCTTTGCAGCATCAACCATACGAGGGTATTTGATTTTCTCATGATTTAGCGTAAATGTTTTCTTCATTACGTTCCTAATTACCTTGATTTAATGATAATGGCACTCAAGTCATACCATTTGCAGCCATTATAGCAATTGCATTTAATTTGTGGATGCTTTTTTTAAACAAAAAAAGAATTGTTCTATTTTATTGCATAACCGGTTATTAAATATAAGGTGTTTTAGGCTTTTAAAACGCACAAGTGTTAAATTATTTTTATGCGTTAGCAACAAGCAATGGCTTATGTATAGCCTCATTAGTTAAATCGTCATAAAATGCTGCGGCGTCCATTTGTGGACTTGCAAGCGCGGTGTGCGTGTCATTTAAGCGCCTGCGTACTGATAGTTCACAATTATCGATTACTGTTAAAGGGATATGTAACTTGTCATCTCTAATCGCTAGTGGCTCAGGGTTTAAGCAGTGGCTTAATTTTATTGCTTTCATGCCTGCTTGCTCGCCTTGTTGAACAATCACCGACGCGTGCTCTTGCCCTATGGTCATATCAAATTTTTCGGGAGCTAATAATTGCTTTGGTCCAGCACCAAAGCGCTCCCTTAACTGTTCTTCGTCTACATAAGCACTATGCGTTTCACTTTTTGGCAAGTGAAATTGACTAAAATCCAGCGCATCGTGCGATAGCATCGCTAATAAAAGTGAGAATTCGCCTCTGCGATTTTCATGCACACTTTTATTTAGCCTAGTCTTTAGTTGACTCTCTGTGATTAACAAATCATCGATTTGCATAGTCTTTAGCCGATTATGATAACTGATAGATATTTATCGGCTTTATTTCAAATTTCTTTAGCTTTTTTCTTTACTTAAATACGCAGTTTGCTATTATCAGCGCCGTTGCATTGGAGGGGTTCCCGAGCGGCCAAAGGGATCAGACTGTAAATCTGACGGCTCAGCCTTCGCTGGTTCGAATCCAGCTCCCTCCACCACTTTTCTTACCGCTAAGTTAAGTGGGGCCAAATGTAACAAAATAGTGTGGAGGGGTTCCCGAGCGGCCAAAGGGATCAGACTGTAAATCTGACGGCTCAGCCTTCGCTGGTTCGAATCCAGCTCCCTCCACCACTTCTTATCTTCAGTATCCTTTTCTATATCTTTTTCATTACTATTTAAAACTTCATTTTTAGACTAATTATCAAATACCCACTGTAATGTTGCCCCGTGGTTTTTAAGCCATGCTGATGCAGATTTATAATCGGGATAAAAGTTAGCTACGTGCTTCCAAAAAGCGCTGCTGTGGTTCAAATACTTTAAATGAGCCAATTCGTGCACAATAACATAATCAATTATATGATGAGGTGCCCCAACAAGGTTAAGGCTAAAGGTTAGCTCTCGCCGAGAATTACAACTCCCCCACTTACGTTTATAACTTCCAATCGTCAATTTAGTCGGTAATGCTTCTGACATCTGTTGGCAATAATAAGCTAAACGCATTTCAATGTAGTTTGTTAGCGTTTCTTCAAGGGCAAGGCAAAGTAACTGCTTGCGTTTTTCAGGCTGTTTTTTTACTCGATTAGAAGTGTAAATAGTAAATACGCTATCGGATTGCTGAACATGCGAGCGTGTCCCTTTTGCAAAAGTAATGGTATATGGCTTAGCAAAAACCATTATTTGCTGGTTTTTAAACGGGTGTTGTTGAGTATCAATGGCGTTAAGTTGTTTATGCAATTGCGCAGTTACCCACTCATTTTTACTAAACAGCCATTGTTCTATTTGTAGTTTTGGCACGTGTGTAGGCGCATAAACAGTAACTAATTTTTGGCTAACTTTTATTGCCACTGTTTTACGCCTTGCACTGCGTTTTAGCTGATACTCAAACAAGGTGTATGCTCTAAATATAAATAAAAGCGTATTATAAAGCCTTATTTAATCAATGCAGTTATTTAGCGATAAATAAATGGGCTCAGTGTTTATTATTATTTTTATTTACGCAAAATCTCGTCTTATTAATAAAGTACGCTACGCATGTTAATACTTTAATGCTAAAAAGTAACCTCGCTGATTTATAATATAAATTATTAGATTAACAGTTTATTTATATAATAAATCTATTAAACTAGTTCAATAAAGATACTAATTTGAGCCACTATGCTGTCTGCATTTTTTATAACCGACCACGATCCGAGCCTCATTATCAACGGTGCATATAACCCTATACTGGTTAGTTTATCGGTCATTACCGCTATTTTTGCTGCCTTTTTTACGATCTGGTTGGTTGATGTAGCAAAGCAAACGCAATTCGAAAGCTATAAACGCTTAGCCAATGTGACCGGTGCCACTGTTTTATCGGCCGGTATTTGGAGTATGCATTTTATAGGTATGTTGGCCTTTTCGTTATGCACAGAAATACACTACGACCCAATCATTACCGTTTTGTCTTTTTTACCGGCGTTTATTGCATGTCAGTACGCTTTTTCGATTTTAGTAAAATCGCAAGGGTCATACAAACACCTTATTATTTGCTCTATTTTACTAGGCTCAGGCATTGGTACAATGCACTACAGCGGCATGGCAGCAATGGAGCTGGCCCCGTTACTACGTTACGATGCAATCATATTTGCTTTATCAATTGTGGTCGCTGTTGGTTTATCGTTCATAGCACTTTTTACGCGTTATCATTTAACGCGTTTGCTACCTAATTTATCACAACTGCAAGCGCGCTCTATTACCGCTGTTATTTTAGGCTCAGCGGTGGCAGGTATGCACTATATGGGTATGGCTGCTACCCGCTTTGTTGCAACCTCTCCGCTTTTACCCGATTATCAAGAGTCAACCACTGAGCTTGCTTTTGTGGCTATTGCCGTAGCTACCGCGACCGTTGCTATAACCTGTGTCATTGCAGTTATAAATGGCATGGTTAGATACCGCTTACTGCTTGAGGAAAAATCGGCGGATGAATCTCGACTAAATGCTATTTTAGGCACTGCTATTGATGGCATTGTGACTATAGATCACACCGGCATTATTTTGAGCTTTAACGAAGCGGCCAGCAAAATTTTTGGTTGGCGAGAAAACGAAGTTCAAGGTCATAATGTAAAAATGCTGATGGCCGATGAAATCGCTCGCCACCATGATGGCTATTTGTCTCACGCCAAAAATGTAGATCTAGGAAAAGTAATTGGTATAAATAGGGATGTGTCTGCCAAACACAAAGATGGCCACCTTTTTCCTATTCGCTTAGGTATAGGGGAAGTTAATCAGCCAGGCCATATGCCGTTATATGTTGGCTTTATCACCGATTTAACCGAACAACGCGCTATGCAGCAAAGCCTTATTGAAAAAGAGCAAAAGTACCGCTCTTTAATGGATAATATGCCTGGCGCTGCTTTTCGCTGTAAGTACGACGAAAACTGGAGCATGTTATTTATCAGCCCAACAGTGGCTGAACTAACAGGGTACACGCCAGAAGAGTTCACAGAAAGCTGCATTGAACTTAACGACCTTATTTTGAAAACAGATCAGCCAACGGTAAACGAAGCCGTAGCGCAAGCCATGACTTCAAGTTTAAAGTACTCGGTAGAGTATCGTATTCGCCACCGTAACGGCAAAGTTGCCTGGGTATTAGATAAAGGCAGTATTACCTGTGATAAAGATAATAACCCGCAGTGGATAGATGGGGTATTGATTGATATTACAGAACAAAAAGAATACGAAGACAAACTTGAGCAGGCAAAATTGCAAGCTGAAGAAGCAGCGCACGCTAAGCAATCTTTTATGGCTAATATGAGCCATGAGATCCGCACGCCGATGAATTCTATTATCGGTTTTAGCGACCTACTGATGGACACTCCGCTAAACCAAGAACAGCAAAAGCACTTGGTTACAGTTAATAATGCGGCGCGTTCATTATTAAGGTTACTTAACGAAGTGCTTGATACCGCAAAACTTGAGCGCGGAAAGCTAACTATTGAACCCGTTCACTTTAGCTTAAAACAAGTACTCGATAGCATTATTTCGACATTTTGGCTTGAAGCAAAAAAGAAAGACTTGCGTTTAAAGTTGAATATTAAAGACTCTGTTGCCACAACTTACTATGGCGACCCAGATAGGTTAAGGCAAATTTTAACTAACCTCATCGGTAACGCCATTAAATTTACCGAGCAAGGTTCGGTTGAGCTCACTGTAAGTACTACGCAAACTGATCAGCTCTTTTTTGAAGTGCAAGATACCGGTATAGGTATTGCCAAAGACCGTGTTAAAGCTATATTTCAGCCGTTTGTTCAGGCCGATGGCACCACTACTCGTCGCTTTGGCGGTACAGGCCTTGGAACAACCATTAGTAAACAATTAGTAGAGCTAATGGGCGGCACTATAAACCTAGTCAGTGAAGAAAACAAAGGTAGCTGCTTTTACTTCTCTTTACCGCTTAAACAAGGCGATGCAGAAAAAATAGACCATTTCGATGGCCTGCACACTCAATTACCATCGCTAAGGGTACTTGTGGTGGATGATATTGAGCAAAACACCGAGCTGCTTTCGTTATTACTTTCTAAAGATCAACATTTGGTAAGCAAAGCAAACAACGGTTTAGAGGCTATTGCAATATTCGAGAAACAAGATTTTGATGTCATCTTAATGGATATTCATATGCCTGAGTGTGATGGCATAGAAGCAACCACAAAAATTAGAGCCATAGAAAAGCAAAGGCAGCTTAAATTTACCCCCATTATTGCGTTAACGGCAAGCGTCCTACAACAAGATAAACTCACAGCTAAACGTGCCGGCATGAACGGCTTTGCTAATAAGCCGATAGATATAAATCAGCTTAACCAAGAAATTGCTCAGGTGCTTGGCTTAGGTATTGCTAAAGATATGGTTATTAGCCAATCAGACCCTGAGGCTAAACACATCGACTTTGAAAAAGGTGTGATGCTTTGGGGTAATAAATGCAAGCAGTTAACCGAAATTGCCAAATTTATAAATGACAGCAATAAACGATTTGATATTTTATTTAACAGTAAGTTATCTGAGATTAAAAACGCCAATAGCCTGATACATACCCTTAAAGGGGTCGCTGGTAATTTAGGCCTAACAACATTAATGACTTTATTAGCCAATTTAGAGCGCGAGCAAACTTCTGAGCAATCTAAAGCGTTAGTAACACAAATAAAAGACGAGTTAGAGACAATAACGCAATTAATATCAGGCGATGAATGCGCACAAATAACGCCTGCTGAGAGTGAAAATACTGAGCAAAAAAACACGCTAAGCGCGGCTGAATTAAAGTCACTGTGTGAAACGCTGCACCATGAAGCGCAAAGCGCCGAGCTCAACGATGATTTGCTTGCGCAGCTTGAAAATAACGCCCCTGCACACTTACAAACTCAAATAAATGAGGTTGTAAACGCATTTGATGAATTTGACTTTGATCAGGCGCAACACGTGCTAGACGGTCTAATTAAAGAGTTTACCCAAGAATGAGAATATTGAATGGATTTTAGCAACGACAAACCACGTATATTAATCGTTGACGATGAACCTGCTAACTTAAAAGTCATGCGAGAAGTATTAGGTAATCAATACCGTATGTCTTTTGCTAAATCGGGCGCTGCAGCACTTGCGCTACTGGAAAAAGAACAGCCTAAACTTATATTACTCGATATCATGATGCCCGATATGAATGGCTTTGAGGTCTGCGAAATACTTAAAAGCACACCCGCGCTTTCGCATATCCCAATTATTTTTGTAACGGCTTTGGGCGATGAAAGCGATGAGTTTAAAGGCTTTGAACTCGGTGCTGTTGATTACATTACTAAACCTATTAGCCCTGCGATTGTGCGCGCACGTGTTAAAACGCATTTATCGCTCGTACAAGCCGAGCAATTAAAGCAAGCCCATGTTGATTTAGTACATCGGTTAGGCCGCGCTGCAGAGTATAAAGACACAGACACTGGCGAGCACATTGCTAGGATGAGCCAATACAGTAAATTATTAGCATTAGAATTTGGCATGGGTGACCAACAAGCAGAGCTACTTCGCCAAGCAGCCCCCATGCACGATGTAGGTAAAATAGGTATTCCGGATGCTATTTTATTAAAGCCTGGGCGATTAACCCCTGACGAATTTGACCACATGAAACAGCATGCGGCTATTGGCGCGCAAATTTTAGCAAATTCCTCATCACCGCTATTACAACTTGCCCATAAACTGGCTATAGAGCACCACGAAAAGTGGGATGGCAGTGGCTACCCTAATGGTTTAAAAGGCGAACAAATATCGGTTGAAGGGCGTATTGTGGCTATTGCAGATGTATTTGATGCCCTTACCTCTAAACGCCCGTATAAAGAGGCTTGGGGTGTAGAAGAGGCGCTTGAGCATATGCAAGCACAAGCGGGTAAACACTTTGACCCCCACCTCATCAATTTATTTGTAAATAAGCTCGATGCTATAATCGCAATTAAAAACGCATATCAAGAGCAACACTAAGTATTGCGCGTGCGCGAGCCTTGTTTTACATCACCATATACCGCTTTTATGTGCGGGTAGTCATGAGAGGTTATTTCGTGGCTATTCCCACTGTTATCTTTAAAATAAAGCGAAAACGTTACATCGTGATCAGCCAGTACAGTTTTTATGTTTAAGCCATTTAAATAATCAACCCAACCAATAAACTGTGCACCGGTGGCTGCAAACGCAATACCTTTGCTTCGCCCTTGTCCTTCAAATAACGCTAAACGCGTTGTTTTTGCGCTATCTTCAAGTGTGAGTGGCCCTTTGCCATTTTCATCCCAAAAGGCAAGCTCTTCAACTACGCTAAAGCCTAGTACCTGCTTGTACCACTTTAGCGCTTCTTGGATGTTTTCAACATTAAGGTGGCAATGATCAATGCCCGATAATAAAGGAGCACTCATATTATTGACCAATTTCTGATTTTAGCTGCTCTAAAAACGCATACATATACTCTGTGCGTCGCTCTGCCTCAGCTTTAGCTGAGGGCGTATTCATGCTCTTAGCAATATGGAGCAATTTAATAAAAAAGTGATCAAGGGTATAGGTTTTATCATCTGCTTCGCGGTTAACACAAAATGGGTCATCAGGGTTATACAGTAAGCGGCTAATAGAGCCCCCTACTTTCATACAACGGCTAACGCCTATTGCACCGAGTGCATCCATTCTATCGGCATCTTGCACGATTTGCGCTTCTACAGTTTTAACCGCTATATTGGCGCTAAAGCTATGGGCAGCAATAGCATGATGAATATCATCAAACAAACATGCGTCGTAGTTAATTGATTTTAAAAACGCAATGGCTTTATCTGCCGCCATAGTAGATGCTTTTGCTCTATCAGGGTGGTTTTTTGCCACTGCAACACAATCGTGCATCCACGCCGCTGGCAAAACAATATTCATATTGGCTTGCTCGGCGTGACATAATTGAATGGCAACACGCACTACGCGTTCAATATGCGTTATGTCGTGTGCTACATCGGCATGTATTAACGAAGTAATAAATGAGCGACATTGAGAATCAAGCTGTTGTAACTCAGGGCTTAAAGCAGTGTTGGCCACAGTGATGTTCCAAAAAACTAATTTATATGAGAATTATCCGTACTTTAACGCGCTTTACACACGGCTAGCGCATTTTAATCCCAGACTCCAACAGGGTTGAGCGGTAATCATCGTCTAGCC
>NZ_AUTO01000327.1:0-14091 GCF_000498055.1 Pseudoalteromonas sp. TB51 | reverse complement strand
GGGCAAACTAAACATTATCAATAAAACGCCTTATCAAATTGATCAAACAAGTACCTTTCTTGAAGCGATACTTCGTCCGCCTATTTCTTAATTAGATTAATTTTTAATGACCTATTTATCCTTTAATAATGGATAAAGGTTTCGTGTTTATTAATTTTAAAATTAAGAATTTTTATGTATATATATTTAAAAAATGCAGGTTTAGTCCTGTCTTTATGTATGGCTGTGAGTTTTTCAGTTGCCACTTATGCCAAACAGAAAAGTATTTCATGGCTAGATAGTCAAATAAATAAAGATCCCGAAGTTGTTGCGGCTAAAGAGTTACTTAATGCAAGTAATCATAGAGCCAAGAGCTTAACTAAAGCCGTATATAACCCAGAGCTTGAAGCAAGCTATGAAAAAGAGGGTGATTTTGATAATTATTCTATTGGTATCAGTCAAACGATTGATTTTTGGGATAAGCAATCAGCAAATAAAAGCATTGGTGAAATTGGTGTTTATGCAAACCAGCAACAATTGTTATCTCTACTCGATTCTAAAAAGGCTAACGCTTTAACTGCAATAGTTAATTGGCAAGCAGCAAAAAAGGTGGCTCAGTTACTTTCAGTAAGAGAAAATCAATTACAAACGCTCGTTGGAATTATTGAAGATAAGCGAAAAGCAGGACTTCTAGAGCCACTTGACGCTGAACTGGTTTATTTAAACTTGTCCCAAGTTTTCAGTGGAATATCTGAGTCGCAAATTGCTTTGAAAAATGCAGAGGTAAATGTTCAGGAGTTATTGCCTGATTGGACGCCTAATACTACCAATTTGTTTTCATTTACTTTTGGAGCAACAAACTATTCATTTAACTCTCAGTGGGTTGAGGAACATCCAAAAGTTAAACTCGCTAGAGCGCAATGGAAGATAAAACAATCTAAAGCTCAACTAACCACTATGGAATCTAAAGCCAATCCAACCATTGGAGTTAACGCAGGGAAAAGTGGAGATGAAGACTTGATTGGCGTGACTTTCTCAATGCCTTTAAATATCAGAAATAACTATTCAGATACTGTTAAAGCCGCTTATTCAGAAGCAATTGCAGCAGAGGCTAACTTTCGGTCGGTTTATCGAAAGCAGTCATTTGAAGCAAAAGCTAATTATGAATCGCTTATTGTCAGTAAAAAATATTATGAGCAATGGCAAAAACTGACAAAAGGCAGATTAGATAGCAGCGAAAACTTATTAAATAAGCGCTGGGAAGCTGGTGACATTAATACTTCTGACTACTTACTTGCATTAAATCAACGTGCGGAAGGGCTTCATGCAGGAATACGTTTGGAAAATCAATTCAAGCTTGCAGAAATATCCTTCATTTTAAGTATGGGTCAGTTATCCAAATTTGAGATTTGAGCGCTTTGTTTTTTCAGTAGCGAAAAACGAAATCTTAAATTTATTAAAAATATAGGTTACAAAAATGAATACAGTAATTAGTAAAAAATTTTTAGCCGTAGTAATTAGCAGCCTGTTAGTTGGGTTTAGTACAAATCATGATGCTTTTGCACAGTCGTCAGATGGAACTGGTTCTGTCACAAACGTTTCGAAACAAGAAGAAAAAGAACATCAAGATGAGCATGAACACGAAAAGGGACATGAAGAAGATAAAGGTGACCATGACGAGCACGGCCATGAAGGTGGTAATAAAGAGGGAGAAGAAGAACATGAAGAAGGTATCACTATTGATCCAAAGAAGATGTCGCTTGCTAACATTAAAGTGGAAAGTGTTAAGCCTGAATATCAATTTAGCTCCGTATATGCACCTGGCGAAATAAAAGCTAATGGCTATAAAAGTTATGTGGTATCACCACGTACAGAGTCAGTCATTATCAGTCGCCATGCAGCGCTTGGCGAGTATGTAGAAATAGGTCAGAAGTTAGTTACATTATTTAGTGAAGCAATGGCACAAGCACAAGCTGACTATTTAATCGCTTCAACCGAATGGCAACGTGTAAAAAAGCTGGGTAATAAGACGGTGAGTGAAAGTCGATTATTACAAGCTGAAACAACATACAATGCGAGCTATGGCAAGCTCATTGCTTTAGGGTTAACTGAAAAAGCAATAAATGGTATTTCTAACAAAGACATTAAAGCATTTGGACAATATGCATTAACGGCGCACCGTGAAGGTGTCGTGCTTCAAGACGACTTTATCCAAGGGCAACGTGTTGATGCTGGGGATGCAGTCATGTTGTTAGCTGATGAAAAACAACTATGGGTTGAAGCAAAAGTTTCTCCAAATAAAAAGCTAAATTTATCAATTGATTCTCCTGCGGTACTTAAATTAGAAGGCCAGAGTTACAATGCCAAAGTTATCCAAGAAGCCCATACAATTGATCCCGTAACTCGTACAAGAATTATTAGATTGGGGGTACAGAATGCTGATGATAACCTTCATTCAGGTATGTTTGTAAAAGTTTACTTTCAGTTTGCCACAAAGCAGAAAGTGATGGCTGTGCCAGAAGAAGCATTGATCCGCAGCGCAGATGGTGATTGGACCGTATTTGTCGAAGACCACCCTGGAGAATTTAAAGCTGTAGAAGTAGAACTAGGCCGAGCCTTAGGTGATTTTAGGGAAATCATTGGCCTTGATAGTGGGACGCGAATTGTAACCAAAGGCGCATTTTTTGTTGCTTCTGAAATCGCTAAAGGCGGATTTGATCCGCATAACCACTAAGGAGCAAGACTATGTTTAATAAAATAATAGATTGGTCTGTTAATAATAGACTCCTGATTTTGATTGCGCTGTTTGCCACAATTGTCGGCGCAATTATGGTTATACCAAAACTAAATTTAGATGCCTTTCCTGATGTTACTAATGTTCAAGTTGCTGTAAATACTGAAGCGCCAGGACTAGCTGCTGAAGAAGTTGAACAACTCATTACGTACCCCATTGAAGCGGTCATGTATGCCTTACCTGATGTAGAACAAGTGCGCTCAATTTCTAAAACAGGCTTGTCTGGCGTCACGGTTGTTTTCAAAGAAGGCACCGACATTTACTTTGCAAGACAACTTGTATTTGAGCGTCTTCAAGCCGCAAAAGAACTGATACCAGAAGGTGTCGGCACACCCGAAATGGGGCCAAACACCTCAGGGCTAGGCCAAGTATTTCAGTACCTTCTTATTTCAGATAAAGATGCAGGCTATGATGCTATGGCACTCAGGAGTCTCAATGATTGGGTAGTAAAATTACTCGTTATGCCTGTCGATGGTGTTACTGATGTACTCTCCTTTGGAGGTATTGTTAGGCAGTACCAAGTAAATGTAGATCCATCTAAGCTTCTTTCTTATAACCTAACGCAAGAAGACGTTGTTGGTGCCCTAGATAACAACAATGCCAATGTTGGCGGATGGTATATGAACCGTGGGCAAGAGCAGCTTGTTATTAGAGGTGCAGGTTGGTTTGAAAGTGGTGACGCTGGTATTAGTAATATCAAACAAGTTCCCGTCAAAACAGTTGATGGGACAGTTGTGACGGTTTCGGATATTGCTAAAGTTGAAATGGGCAGTGAAATTCGTCAAGGTGCTGTCACAATGACGCGCAAAACCGAAAACGGTAAAGTCGAAAATTTAGGTGAAGTTGTCTCTGGCATTGTCTTAAAACGCATGGGGTCTAATACTAAAGCCACCATTGATGGTATCAATGCAAGAATCCCATTGATTAATCAAGCATTGCCTAAAGGTGTTCGCTTTGAACCATTTTATGATCAGGCTGATTTGATTGAAAAAGCCGTTGATACAGTAGTTGATGCACTATTACTAGCATTTATTTTCATCTGTATTGTATTAGCACTATTTTTAATGAATATACGTGCAACCTTCCTTGTCCTAATATCTATTCCAATTTCAATTGGTATCGCGTTAATGATCATGGCTTGGTGGGGCATTTCTGCAAACCTTATGTCATTGGGTGGCATTGCCGTAGCCATTGGTATGCTAGTTGATGGTTCAGTCGTGATGGTTGAAAACATGTTTAAGCATTTAAATAGACCAGACTCTACCCATTTAAAAACTGTAAAAGAAAGAGTGCCTAGTGCTGATACTGATCCACATGATGTAGAACAAGATGAGCATGGTATTAAGTTACGTCTTCAAAATGCGGGTAAAGAAGTGGCTCGTCCCGTATTTTTTGCAGCTTCTATTATTTTAGTCGTATTTACGCCTTTATTTAGCTTTGAAGGTGTTGAGGCAAAGTTATTTCAACCTATGGCAATAAGCATCATTTTAGCTGTTATATCTGCTATTGTGGTTGCGTTGTTTGTTGTACCCGCTTTAGCTACTTATTTATTTAAGTCAGGTGTAAAAGAGAGGGAAAGCTTTGTTCTTAGGCCATTAGACAAACTCTACAGAAAAGGGCTTACATTCGCACTAAAACGCACCAAATTAGTCATTTCAGCCGCACTTATATTAGTTTTCTCTGCCTTTGCATTAGTTCCATTAATTGGTACTGAATTTGTACCTGAGTTAGAAGAAGGGACGATAAACTTAAGAGCAACGCTTGCACCTTCTTCCAGTTTAGATACCGCGCTCACTGTGGCACCAATTCTAGAAGAAAAACTAATGGCTTTCCCTGAAGTAACCTATGCATTAAGCCGAATTGGTCGAGCAGAAATAGGTGGAGACCCAGAGCCTGTGAATAACATCGAAATTTACATAGGGTTGAAGCCTGTTTCTGAGTGGACCAGTGCATCTAATCGATATGAACTTCAAGGAAAAATGGAGAGATCTTTAGAAGAATTCCCTGGGTTGCTACTCAACTTTTCTCAACCTATTGCGACTCGTGTCGATGAGCTACTATCTGGTGTTAAGGCTCAGTTGGCGATAAAGTTGTTTGGGCCTGAACTTGAGGTACTGGCGGCTAAAGGTCAAGAAATAGAAACAGCAATTAAAAACATTGAAGGTGCAAGGGATGTTGCATTGGAGCAAATTGCTGGTGAAGCGCAATTGGTGATAAGTCCTAACAGGCAAGAACTATCACGCTTTGGATTGTCTGTGAGTGACATAATGGAGGTTGTGCGTGATGGTATTGGTGGTGTTGAAGCCGGACAAATAATCAATGGTAATGAACGTTATGATATTTACGTTCGCATAGAGGAAGAGTACCGAAGTAACAAAGAAGCTATTGCTGATATTCGGCTTCAATCACCTACTGGTGCTTGGGTGCGACTGGGTGACGTAGCCTCAGTCTCATTTGAGTCAGGCCCACCACAAGTTAGACGCGATGATGTACAACGAAGAGTCGTTATCCAAGCAAATGTACAAAATCGAGATATGGGAAGCGTGGTTGCCGATATCAGAAAGGTAATTGCTGAAAAGGTTGACTTACCTTCAGGTTATTCTGTTTCGATTGGCGGCCAGTTCGAAAGTCAAAAACGTGCTCAAAATAGGTTAGCTATAGTTGTACCTTTATCGTTAGCTCTAATCGCACTACTACTTTACTTTGCCTTTGGTTCTGTTGGTCAAGCTATGCTGATATTGGTCAACGTGCCGCTTGCTGTAATTGGCGGAGTTTTCTCCTTATATTTATCTGGACAATACTTGTCTGTACCAAGCTCCGTTGGCTTTATTACCTTATTTGGTGTAGCGGTATTGAATGGGGTCGTTATGGTAGAAAGTATCAACCAACGTATTAAAGACGGTCTAGAAGCATCTAAAGCCGTTTTTGAAGGCGCTACTTCAAGATTAAGACCTGTACTTATGACTGCTATAACATCAGCTTTAGGTTTGATACCGATGTTAATGTCTAATGGTGTTGGTGCAGAAATACAGCGCCCATTAGCGAGTGTTATTGTTGGCGGCTTGGTAACTGCAACACTGTTAACATTATTTGTTTTACCTGTTTTATATCGCTGGTTTTCAGAGAAAAAAATAAAAGAGCTATCCAGATAAAATTACTGTGAACTCTAACCCCACGCTAAAGTCACGTTTAGCGTGGGGTTATTGAGTAGATGAACGAAAAGAAAGATTAGATTTAACAATAAACTAATAGTCATGACTGCTTTGTCGGAATATTTGTCGTTAAACAGGCCAAAGCTAACTTCCGCTTTCGTATCTTTGCAGTCTTAATCTCTATGTGTCTCAAGGTCGGCTTATGGCACAGAGCAGACCGCCGGTAATTATTGAGTGATGCAATCCAAGGCTATAACTGCCCATGAATACAAGTTCTTTATGTAATGAAAAATAAAGATGCGCTGTTGCTACTCCGCAAAGCATCGGCCTAAATAAACTCTACCTCGAAGTAAACCGATTAGCTTTCGTATAACAGATAGGCAAATTATCAATTCAAATCACTTACTGTAATAGATGTTTTCAAGCGATTTCTCGTTGTTTAAGAAATTTACCTAATAAAAAACATAATTATTTTTAGAGTGTAATTTAGTTAATAAATCTCAATTTAAGTGCCATATTTCATTATAAATCAATAAGTTCTCAACGCGCCGTGAATTCTCGATTTAAGTGGCACTGATCACTTTTGAAAAATAACTACTTTTTATTTCACAAACAATTGATAACCATTATTGTTTAGATTAATATGCACCTACTAAATGAAATTGAGAGTAGTTTGTATTCATGTATATTTGTCTTTGTCACGGGGTGACCGATAAAAAAATTGAGCAAACAATTGACGATGGTGCAACTACCATGCGTGAATTAACTAAAGAGCTTAAAGTAGGCAGCCAATGCGGTAAGTGTTGTTGTTGTACTAAAAAGATCCTAAATCGCAAACTTATTGAGATTGCAGATATTACCGATCAAGTCGCTTAATTCGTTATTACAAAATTCAGATACAAAAAAAGCAGCTTATAAAGCTGCTTTTTTTATGACCTAAATTTACCTTACAGTTGAGACTGTAAGTAATTTTCAAGCCCTGTATTTTGAATAAGTAATTGCTGGGTTTCTAGCCAGTCAATTTGTTCTTCCTGCTCGTTCAAAATATTGTCGAGTGCTTCACGGCTAATATAATCTTTTTTGTTTTCAGCTAATTTAATTGCACTGCGCAAATCATCAATTGTATCAAGCTCAAAGCTCATATTTGCGGCAATCATTTCTTCGCTGTTTTCGCCAATGCGTAAACGGCCTAGGTCTTGTAAGTTAGGTAAGCCTTCTAAAAATAAAATACGTTCGATTAAACGATCGGCGTTTTTCATTTTTTGAATTGAAACTTTGTAGTCTGCTTTATCAAGCTGGCTAAAACCAAAGTCTTTAAACATACGGGCATGCAAAAAGTATTGGTTAATACCCACAAGCTCATTAGCGAGTACTTTATTTAAAGCTGCTATAACGTCTTTATCGCCTTTCATACTTTATGCTCCTTACTCGCCCATTTGTGCTTGGTGGTAGTTTTGCGTACCAATTTTATCAATTAAACCAAGTTGTTGCTCTAACCAATAAACGTGATCTTCCTCGGTATCAAATAATAGCTTTTCTAACACTTCGCGAGACTGATAATCTTGCTGCTCTTCACAAATAGCAATTACCTCTTTAACACATGCAACTACTTCAAGCTCTAGTGTTAAGTCGTTTTGCATCATGCTTTTTACATCGTTACCAATTAAAAGGTCACGGCGTTTAGTCATGTTAGGCACGCCTTCTAAGAACAAGATGCGTTTGATTAGCCAATCAGCATGATCTTTTTCTTCTTCCATTTCATGGTTAAGGCGTACATATAATTTATCTAAACCCCAGTCATCATACATGCGTGAATGAATAAAATACTGGTCAATTGCGGCTAACTCATTGGCTAGCAAAGTATTAAATGCATCGATTACTTTTTGATTACCTTTCATGATAAATCACCTTAACTATTTTAATTGTGCACAGTGTAGTTAAATTTGCGTATTTTGCAAGTTTTTCTATAAAAATCATTAATTTACAATTGGTTTTGATTCTTATTTAAGTTTGCGTTATTGCTTGGTTTATGTACAGTTTTGCATTTTCATTTAAAGGGTAATGCTATACCCACTTGTGCCGTTTGCACCATAAATAAACACCACTGAGTATAAAAAATGCTAACGACAGTGATACTAAAAGCCATACAAATTTTACAATCGGCCCTGCAAATGCGCCAGTATGAAACACATATTTAAAGTTCCATATATGGGTGACTACATTTGCTTTACTGGCATCATACGCGCTAAGCACTTTAGCGTTGTATGGATTTACCCACACCCAGCTATAAGCATGGCTTTCTCCTGGGTTTTGTAGGCGTAAAGCGATTGGGTCATTGTGTTTTTTAGGTAAGTAAATACGATACAAAATCCCCTCAGGAAATACATCAAGGGCTTTATTTATTGCTTGGTCGTAGTTAGTACTTGCTGTTGAGTTTGCTATCACTTTTGGCGCTTTAGGCCTATTTTGTACTTGAGAAAATGCCACGGTTTCTACTAATGTTTTGGTCGCGCTTTTCCAATTAAAGGTGATACCTGTAAAGGCTATAAGCAATAGCGGTAATAAAACATAAACACCCATCACGGTGTGTAGCTGATACATAAGTACTTTAAATTTGGCTTTAGGTTTAATCGCCAGTCGTTTTAGGCGGTTTTTAGGCTTAACCCATAAATAAAAACCCACTAACACATTTATTATTAATAATAGGGCGCATACAGAGACCACGTTTTTTAGCGGCTTTTCACCAGAGGCTGTTTCAAATAATAGCCAGCGATGCAAAGCAAGGGTAAAACCATACAGCGTGTCATTTGTTTGGTATTGAAAAATTACTTTGCCTGTATACGGGTTCACACTGGCGTTACTGCCATCACCTAATCTAAATTGCCAGCTGGCATTAGGGTTACTAAGGGGCATAAAGCGGGTGATTTTTTTATCTGTTTGCTGCTGTACTGCGCGGATTAACTCTGCGTGGCTAAGCGTTTTGGTTTGTGGTTCTACCTGCCATTTATCGGGCTGAATATAATATTGTATGTCATTTGCATAAAGTAAAATGGCGCCGCTAATACTGAGTATTAACAAAAAAAGGCCACTTAGTAAGGCAAGGTATAAGTGAATTCGACGTAACCAGATTTTCAAAAGTAATCTCTATAATAAGCAGTTACAGCGATTGTAAGTGATAGAACAGGTGTTTATCAATTTATAAAATGTGACCCTTTGTGTAAGCAAACTACTGTATATAAAACCGCGAACAACACGCTAAGCTTTAGACCCTTAAATAAAGTTTAAAAATTTAGTGGCTTTAAGTCAGTAAAAGTTCGTATGAGTAATGCGCTTTAATTTTTATAATAATGAAATAAATACCAGCTAAAAATTAAAATATGCACGGTTTGCGTTCTTGCTTATTTTTACGTGTAAATTTTAATTGCAACTTATTGATGTTTAAACTGTAATTATGTGATGTATTTTAAACGCTTTGCGGGCTAAAACTTGCGTCTTTTAGGTTTTAGTGCATTAATATAGGTAATAAATAATACAATTACAGTTATTGGATATATAGCATGGTTGAAGGAAAAAAGTATGGGCTGCTAAATGGCACAGCTCAGTCTGTGCGTAGTAAGCTGATCATTACTTTTTTAGTTATTGCTATTGTTCCACTTTGCTTGCTGACCTGGTTTAGCTTACAGCACGTTAATAATACCTTGCAAAAAAATGCAAATGCAGAGCTTCATGAATTAAGCTCTATCGCCTCAGAGTTTGCTAATTTATGGTTTGATGATCACCTTACTGATTTATATACCTTTAAAAATCAGCTTTCTAACTTCCCGCTTGAACAAAGCAAATTAATAAATCATTTTGTTAATCAATATGACTTTGTAAACAGTATAGAAATTATCGCTGCATCGGCACTTAAGCAGCCCATTATCTCGCCTTACGGGCAGATAAACAAAGGTGAGCTTAGTACGCTTATAAATTCGGTTAATACCTCAACGCCAGCCGCTTTTGGCTCTGTTATGTTAAATGGCAAACAGTTTAATATTGTGGCTATGCCTTTGCTTAATTCGGCGCAACAACTAGAGGGTGTAATTCTCACAGAAGTAAATATTAATGGCCTTTTAAAAAGCTTAAACACCATTCACAACATGCACAACGAAGTGAGTTTTTTTGTACTACATAATAATAAAATAGAGCGCTCTTCAGTAACAAATGCAGATGAGGCGCCTGTTTTTTCGCAAACGGCACTCACCAGTAAGCAAGTGTTTGATTACGCCAGTGCCAACGGCACGACATACCATGCATATATTAGTGATTTAAATTTTTTAGGTGTGCAAGGGTGGCAACTTTTAGCAGCAAAACCTTTGCACATTATGCTCAAAGACTCTACTTATTATAAGCAGTTGGCTATTTTTACAAATGCAGTTTCTTTACTTCTCATTTTATGCGCAGCGTGGTGGTTTAGCCGGCGCTTATCTAAGCCTTTAATTCAGCTTACCTCAGTAATGGCCCGAATTACCGATGGCGAGAAAGTAAAGGTGCCTACTTTAACTGATAGCCACGAGTTAAATAGGTTATCAGTAGATCTTCAAAAAATGGTGGCATTTAAAGAAGAGCAGCAGAGCATATTGCAAAAGCAGCGCTCTGCTTTGCAAACTGCGTTTAAACAATTGGATGAACAAAAAAGTGCCCTCGATGAGCATGCCATTGTTGCGGTAACAGATTTAGCGGGCACCATCACTTTTGTAAATAAGAAGTTTTGTGAAATTAGCGGCTATGAAGAACATGAGCTTATAGGCCAAAATCACCGTTTACTTAATTCAGGAAGGCACGACAAAGGCTTTTTTAAAAGCATGTATAAAACCCTTAAACGGGGTGAAGTATGGAACGGCCAAATATGTAATAAAGCAAAACATGGCGGCTTTTATTGGGTAGACACCACCATAGCGCCATTTTTTGATGAGCACGGTAAACCGCAAAGCTATATAGCCATTCGTACTGATGTCACGCCATTAAAATTACAAGAGCTTGAACTTGAGCAGCACAAAACCCAGCTTCAGTTAGTCATAGATACCACCGCCGTAGGAATATGGGATTGGTTTATAGATACCAGCAAAGTGACTTTTAATAATCGCTGGGCAGAAATAATAGGCTATAAACTCAGCGAGTTAGAACCTACCACTATTAATACTTGGTATAAGTTTGCACACCCCGATGATTTGGTTATTTCAGAGCAAAAGTTAAAAGCGCACTTTAATGGTGACACTGATTACTATGTCAGCGAAGCGCGAATGAAACACAAAGATGGCCACTGGGTTTGGGTACTCGATACTGCAAAAGTAGTCGACTGGAACCTAGATGGGTCGCCTCGTCGTATGATTGGAACACATTTAGATATTACCGAGCGCAAGCAAATAGAGTCTGAGCTACAGTATAGCCGCGATCGCTTTGCTTCTTTGGTGGAAAATATTCCAGGGGTTATTTATCGATGTAAGTTCGATAAAGCCTGGACTATGTTGTACATGAGTGACCAAGTAAAAGACATAACAGGCTATACGCCTGATGACTTTATAAATAATAAAACACTAAGCTTTGCCGCTATTATCCACGATGGCGATCAAGATGTTGAGCTGCAGGTAAGTACCTGTATTGCACAAAAGCTGCCTTGGTCTATTGAATACAGAGTAAAAAGAAATGATGGCAGTATTCGTTGGGTACACGAAAAAGGCCAAGCAATTTATGGCGATGAAAACGAAGTTCTTTATTTAGATGGCTTTATTTTAGACATTACTGAGCGCCATAATACTCAAGTAGAAATTACCCGCCAACAAAACCTGCTTGAAGCAATGAGTAAACAAGGCCAAATTGGCGCATGGGAAATAAACCTTGAAAACCAAACCATGTATTGGTCAGACGAAGTAAAAGTCATACACGAAGTTCCCGACGGGTTTGAACCTAGCATTGATACTGCCATTAACTTTTATAAGCCAGGAGAGCACCGCGATAAAATTAGTACGTTGTTTGAATGTGCGGTGACTTTAGGCGAAAGCTGGAGTGTTGAGCTGATAATTTTAACTTATACCGGTAAAGAGCGCTGGGTTAAGTCGATGGGGCAGGCGGAGTTTAAAGACGGTAAATGTGTGCGTGTCTTTGGCTCGTTTCAAAGTATTGATGCACATAAACGCCTAGAGTTAGAAAGCGAAAAAGCAAACGCCTATAACAAAAATTTAGCGTCATTAACGGTTTCGCCTGAGGTACAAAACAGCGACGTTGCGCAAGTTAAAAAGCTGACGATAAAGTCGATGGTAGAGGTATTAAATGTTGAGCGTGCCTCTATTTGGATATTTAACAAACAGTGCGACGAAATGGCGTGCCATGGTTTATATACTCGACAAGATGGTTTTGTAGATTTTGACGGCGTTCTTAAAAAGGCTGATTTTCCAAGTTACTATGAGGCTGTTTTTGAGCAAAACCTAGTGGCAATTGAAGATGTATATACGCATAAAGCAACCATTGAATTTACGCAAAGTTATACTCAACCATTAAATATTCAGTCAATGCTGGATGCGGTTATTTTATCTGGCGATGGAAATTTAGGTATTTTATGTGCAGAAACTGTAGGGGCTAAGCACATTTGGACGCAAGGCGAAGAAACCTACTTGCGCTCTTTGGCTACGTTAGTCGGTAGTACCTTGGTCTCGCAAAAGCGTAAAGAAACCGCTGAAAAGCTAAAGGTTGCTTTAGTGCAAGCACAAGATGCTGCTATAGCAAAAAGCCAGTTTTTGGCAACTATGAGCCACGAAATTCATACACCGATGAATGGCGTATTAGGCATGTTAGAGCTGGTAGAGTTAGAGCCATTAAGTAAACCAATAGAAAAAAAGGTCGCTATTGCTAAAAGCAGTGCTCATTCTTTACTTGGCGTTATTAACGATATTTTAGATTTTTCTAAGGCGGAAGCAGGCAAAGTTGAGCTTGAACATATACATTTTAATGCGCGCGACTTAATTGGCGAAATAGCCGAGGCACAGGCCTTTACCGCACAAGAAAAAGGCATTGAGATTATTTTAGATTTAGTCTCCTTGGAGCCTTCACATTTAATGGGCGACCCCGGGCGCATACGCCAAGTGGTAACCAACTTAATTAGTAATGCGGTTAAATTTACCAGTCAGGGTGAAGTGGTGGTGAGTGCATCTATAGAAAAAACTGACCAAGACCTACTGCTAAATATAAAAGTAAAAGACTCAGGAATAGGCATAACCGAAGCAAAACAACAGCAATTATTTACCCCTTTTTCGCAAGTGGATGCATCAACCACGCGAGAATACGGAGGCACGGGGCTGGGGCTTGCAATATGTAAACAGTTATGTGAGCTAATGAATGGTAAAATTTCACTGGCGAGCGAACCAGGCAAAGGCAGCGAATTTACTGCAACCATGCAAGTGGCTGAAGGCATCGAAAAAGAACGTACTATCCCTAATATCAATATGAGTTCGTTAAATGTACTAGTGGTTGATGATAACGAGACAAACCGCTTAGTTATCTCTCAGCAATTAGGGCATTGGGGGGCTAATGTTACGCTTGCTAGTAGTGCAAAACAGGCGCTTGAACTATGTGCACAGCGCATAGAAAATGATCAGCCTATGTTTGATATTGCCGTGCTAGACATGCAAATGCCAGAAATGGATGGAATGGAGCTGTGTAAAGTGCTTAAAGCACATGATGACTATAAAGCCATGCCATTAGTAATGATGACCAGTATTGCAGGTATGGAAGGCGCTCAGCGCTACTCAAAAATTGGTTTTCAGGCTTATTTTCCTAAGCCGGTTACAACCGCCGATTTAATTTCTGCGTTATCGGTTATTACAAGTTCAGACAGCACCGAGCCCCTTCCTTTGGTGACCCCAGGGTATATTTCGTCACTCAGAAAAGAAAAATCAGACACACCTGCAAAAATTTTATTAGTTGAGGATAACCCCGTTAATCAGCATGTTTCTACATTGATGCTTAAAAAGCTAAATTGCGAAGTAATACTGGCGCAAAATGGTCAAGAAGCCATAAATACCTTAAGCGAGCATAACGAAGGGTATTTTGATTTAGTGTTAATGGATTGCCAAATGCCGGTAATGGATGGCTTTGACGCCACGGCTAATATAAGAGACGGTATGGCAGGGG